>JAUCGK010000021.1 GCA_030378085.1 Candidatus Parabeggiatoa sp. HSG14 | reverse complement strand
TGGGAACACAATGTATCAGAAGCTTTGCTTCGAGTTTTGCCAAGCAAAGCTTGGCAGACAGTGCGTTCCCAAATAAAATTTGGGAACGATATTGAATTAACTCTATTTTTACATCGAACTCAGGTTAACAATAAAATGTAATCGTTAAAGGCTGATTAAATTCCGGTTCCTTTTTTGCCCGCGATAACTATAATTGTAATAATTTTTTCATGAATGACAAATATAAAGATAACGCTTTTATTATAATCGTACTTGTGTTGATACTTGATAATCTATTTAGAAGATTAAAATTAAAAATTCTGAAATATTTTGTTATCTTGTGTTTTAGATTTAGAATATTAGATTTACAATAATGGATATCGCTTTAATTATCAATTTTAATAAGGATTTTAACTTAATAATATCACATTTGAATGACTCAATTTTTGATAGTGTAAGGTGTGCTTAGTACGAGTAGTTAAAAAATAAGCAAGTTTGAATGCACTTTAGGAAAAATCTAAATATATTCTATGCCAAAGCGGAAAAAATGTGGCATTATAGCTGATTAAATAAAATAATAACCCTAAAATTACTATGAATGAATCCCCTCAACGCCTAGGTAAAGGCATGATTTATGCCGCTTGGTTACTCGCACTAATTTTGTTGACTTTGTTTTTCAATCATTATCTTGATAAACAACAAAATCCTAATCAAAAGTTAACGACTCAATTTCATCAAGATGGTGTTCGTGAAGTATCACTTAAACGTAATCGTCATGGACATTATGTTGCAAATGGTACAATTAATGGGCAACCTGTTGTTTTTTTTCTGGATACAGGGGCAACAATAGTTTCTATTCCAGAGCATATTGCAAATGCTCTTAATTTACAAAAAGGGAGAGCAATACGTTCAAGCACAGCAAATGGAGTAATCACAACCCATAGTACCAAACTTGATAGTGTTGCATTGGGATCAATTGAATTACATGGAGTACGTGCTAGTATTAATCCCTATATGTCGGACAATCAAATTTTGTTAGGTATGAGTTTTCTTAAAGATTTAGACTTTGCTCAACGTGGTAACACACTCATTTTACGTCAATATCCTAATTAAGTGAAAAGTGAAAAGTGAAAAATATGGGTATTAAAAATGTTATAAAAAATGTTATAAAAAATTTTGAGAAAATTTCAATACTATTAAAGAACTATAAAAAAATATCTGATTATAACGAATTTTGGGGATGCCTACCTTTTTACCCCCCTAACCCAGGGGGAAGTCCCAAAATAGAAAAATTAAAGCAAAGTGTCGAATGATGTTTGGTTCCAGCCGTGTACGGGGGGTTAGGGGGGTGTCCCCAAAATCTGTTACAATCAGAAAAATATTTATAATAGGATGAAGAATGCTTGTGGGGAACAGAAAAAATTTTTTGATTTTTGATCGTTAATTTTAGTGTTTTTCTAAAGGGGAGATTGTCTAATCTACAAGGGGAGATTGTCTAATCTACATAGAATTAATAAGGGGAATATTGTCCTTATCTCAATGAAAATAGCTCCCTTAAAAAACGTTAACAGTTTAGGGAAAATTTATTTTTTTCCATCTTCCTTAATATTAAATTAAAATTTATTTGTCTAAAAAATCTAAAATTCAGAATTCAAAATTTAAGCAATGGATAAACAAAAATTACCTCCCAATTTAGTAGATAGTGTTAAACATGCTTTGGCAGAAGATGTTGGTAGTGGTGATATAACCGCCCAACTGATTGCCAAAGACACCAAAGCCAATGCCCAAGTTATTAGTCGTGAGCAAGCTATATTATGTGGTACAGCTTGGTTTGAAGAAACGTTTAAACAACTTGATAGTCAAGTACAAATTACATGGTATGTTAAAGATGGTGAAACAATTAACCCTAACCAACTTTTGTGTAAATTAACAGGATCGGCACAAGCTTTGCTTACAGGAGAACGCACCGCCTTAAATTTTTTACAATTGCTATCAGGTACAGCAACCCAAGTACGATATTATGTAGAAACTATTAGTGGAACACATGCTCGTATATTGGATACTCGCAAAACTTTGCCCGGTTTACGCCACGCTCAAAAATATGCCGTGCGCTGTGGTGGTGGCACTAATCACCGTATGGGTTTATATGATGCTTTTTTAATCAAAGAAAATCATATACTTGCTGCGGGTTCTATCACAAAAGCCATTGCTGTAGCCAAACACCATGCCCCAGATTTACCGATAGAAATTGAAGTAGAAACACTAGAGCAAATAAAAGAAGCTTTACAAGCAGGAGCCGATAGTTTATTACTGGATAATTTTACGCTTCTCCAATTGCGTGAGGCAGTAACACTTGTACAAGGACGACTGAAATTAGAAGCATCTGGAGGAGTCACTTTAAAAACTATACGTGCTATTGCTGAAACAGGAATTGATTTTATTTCTGTCGGTGCAATGACTAAAAATATACGGGCAGTAGATTTATCTATGCGGATGCAAAGTTAGTTTTTAGTAGCTATTTACATTTTGCATTTACCACAAAGGGAATGTGTTAGGATGACAACAATAAGTCTTTTTTCAAAATCAAATGATTTCGTCTCTTTTTCGGCAGGCCAGATAATTTTCAAGGAAGGAGACCCAGGTAAAGTGATGTATGCCATCATAGAGGGAGAAGTAGAAATTTTAATCGGTAATAAGGTCGTTGATACAGTGAGTGCAGGGAATATTCTTGGTGAAATGGCACTCATTGACACAAGTCCCCGAAGTGCGACTGCTGTGCCTAAAACGGACTGTAAAGTAGTACCCATTAGTCGAAGGCATTTTACTTTTCTTGTACAACAAACACCAAACTTTGCTCTTGAGGTGATGCAAGTAATGGCTAATCGCTTACGTCGTATGAATGCACAATTAGAGCTAGAAAAAAAAATGAAAATGCAAAATCTTAGTAAGTAACATCAACTTTTTATATTTAAAAAATTAAACAACTATAACAATGTTGATAATCAAGCTATTATTTTAAAATGTTTAGGCCATATTATAATAAAACAATTAGGCTACCAGATAAATGACGATAAAATAACGACACCCTTTACCTAGTAAAACCAGTGTAGTAAATAACAAAATCGGAACTCGAAATACCCCCGCAATAAAGGTCAATGGATCCCCAACAATAGGTAGCCACGCCAACAAAAGTGTCCAAACACCATATCTCAAAAATGTCTCACGCGCTTTATCAATTTCCTTTTGACCAAAAAAACTAATCCTACATTGTAATTGAGTAAAATATCGTCCTAACATCCAATTAATTATTGAACCTGTCACATTGCCCAAAGTTACCCAAATCCATAACCACAGTAAATTGTATTTTCCTGACAATATCAACGTTGCTAAAAAAACTTCTGAGGAAAAGGGTAACAACGTTGCTGCTAAAAAGGCACTAATAAATAAACTAAGATAAATCATTTTTAGAGAAAGGAGAAAAGAAGAATGACTTTTATTTCATTTTATAATTATTGTTTATCCAGTAAAAAAAATTTTCAATCTGTGTGATTGGTTCTACTTTGTTACACTCGACTATCAAGATTTTTAAAAAATGGACGATTATGACAGGCATAGAGACGCAAGCATTACGTCTCTACAATACCAAAAAAAATATACCTTGTAGAGATGCGATGCTCGCGTCTCTACATATTCATGGAATTTAGTAGAGACGCAATGCTTGCGTCTCTTAATAATAATCAATCTTTATAAAAAATTGATAGTCGAGTTACATTTAATAAAATCAATGACTTGTAGGGTGGATAAAGCGACAACGTATCCACAAAAACTGTTGATTAATTAGGTGGACACGCACAAGCTTTATCCACCCTACATGAAATCTAACAAAGTAGAAATATAGTTTTTCACATAAATAATTTCACACACCAAACCGGTTTTAAAAACCTGTCAGGTTTTTTGAAGTTATTTTTCTGAATGTCTATAGTTACAAATGATTTTTTAGGAGAGATTAAATGTATATCATTATGGTTGCTTCTGAATGTGCGCCGGTGTCCAAAGTTGGAGGGTTAGCTAATGTATATCATTATGGTTGCTTCTGAATGTGCGCCGGTGTCCAAAGTTGGAGGGTTAGCTGATGTCATTTATGGCCTTAGTCGAGAATTAGAAGTTCGAGGTAATGAGGTAGAAATTATTTTACCTAAGTATGACTGCATGCGCTACGACCACATCTTTGGATTAGAACTGGCCTATCAAGATTTGTGGGTACCTTGGGGTGCAAATGCTATCCATTGTTCTGTTTGGTTTGGATTTGTAAATGGACGGAAATGTTTTTTTATTGACCCCCATTCTGATGAAAACTTTTTCAACAGAGACAATTATTATGGCTATCCGGACGATGCTATACGATTTGCTTTTTTCAGCAAAGCCACTTTGGAATTTATGCTAAAAATCAACAAACGTCCCGATATTATCCATTGCCATGATTGGCAAACGGGGCTTGTGCCGGTTTTACTTTTTGAAATGTATAAACCACAGGGTATGCATCATCCCCGTGTTTGCTACACAGTTCATAACTTCAGGTATCAAGGTATCACTGGCACGAATATTTTATCACTGACTCACTTGAACCAACTCGACTATTATCAGCATAATGATCGCCTTCAAGATAATGTTCATTTCACCGCATTAAACTTTATGAAAGGAGGCATTGTTTATTCAAACTTTGTGACAACAGTTTCACCAAAACACGCTTGGGAAGCACAACACACTGAACAAGGGCAAGGATTAGGTGAAACTTTACATATCCACAAAGATAAATTTGGTGGAATTCTCAATGGTTTAGATTATGAAGTATGGAATCCTGAAATAGATCCTCTTATTCCTCATCACTATACCATTGAAACTTTAGACAATAAATATGGTAATAAAAAAGCTTTGCGTGATAGGCTTCTACTTCGCGAAGAGTATAAACCTTTGATTGCTTATGTCGGAAGACTAGATGTTCAAAAAGGTGTTCATCTTATCCAAAATGCACTTTTCTATTCGCTACAAAATGGCGCACAATTTGTATTATTAGGCTCAAGTCCTGAAGAAAGCATCAATAAAGAATTTTTGCGTATTAAACAAGAATTAAATGATAATGAAGACTGTCACTTAGAAATTGGTTTTAATGAAGAATTAGCTCACTTGATTTATGCGGGAGCTGATATGATCATCATGCCTAGTATGTATGAACCTTGTGGATTGGCGCAGATGATTGCGTTGAGATATGGTACTGTGCCTATTGTGCGGGCTGTGGGTGGACTCATAGATACGATATTTGACCGCGATCATTCTTCTAAAGCTATTACCGCACATAATGGTTATGTTTTTCAAGAAGCAGATCACATTGCTCTTAATTCTGCGATGTCGCGTGCTATTGGCTTATGGTATGGCTATCCTAATGAATTTCGCAAACTCGTGATTCAAGGTATGCAATACAACTACTCATGGCAACAGTCAGGACAACATTATTTTAATATTTACGAACTCATTAGAAATAAATAAACAGAAATAAATTAGGAAAAGAAATTGGGTTTTATTGAATCCTTATTCCTAACTGATGTTACGCACTGTACTTCCAAAAGTGAATAAAGGAGTGCAAAATTTATTTTGTGAGAGAGGCGTGCAAAATTTATTTTGCGAGTTGCATTCTAGTTGGCAAAATAAATTTGAAACGAAAGTTTGGAAGCCATCTGCGTAACATCAGTTCCTAAGTTAGGTACACAAAAATTTTTTAATATTTCTACTTGGCTCCAAAAATCCGATTTTTTGAAAAAATCGGATTTCTCTTGAATTCCAAATAGGAAACAGATTGTGTACACTTTAGTAAGTAACAAATTAACTGATAACTAAGGACTCTTCTTTATGAGTAAATTTTCAAAGAACACAGTTAAGCCTAAAGTCACCGATTCAGCACGAAAACCTGAATCAAAAAATACAGGTAACGTGTCAAAAACAACAGCAACAAATCCCTCGATACCATCTGACTTAAAGAAGAATGATGGTTCGTCAGTTATTTCAACTCCAAAGCTTGAATCAAAAAGCCGCTTTGAGTGGCCAAATTTTCCAGACTGGGAAGGTAATCTTTCCGAATATATTGAGGGTGTACCCAACGTTTCTGGTTCTGAGAAAATTATCCTCAAAGCAATTCAAGACAATCAACAAAACCCCATTTTCTTATCAGACAGTGGCATTGATTTTAAGCGTATACGTGCAGCCTCAGCTGTTGCCTTGCACATGCATCAGCCATTAATTCCCGCTGGTGGTGGCGATCTTCAAACAGCAGAAATTATCAGCAATCTCAAGTACATGTGGGACAATCAATATATTGGTGACAACCATAATGCGCCCGTTTTTCACTGGTGTTACAAACGCTTAGGAGAATTTATCCCACAATTGGTTAATGAAGGAAAGCAACCCCGTGTCATGTTAGAATACTCAGGAACATTGCTACATGGTTTACGCCAAATGGGGTTACACGATGTACTTGATAATTTGAAAACGATAACACTCGATCACAACTATCGGCGTACTGTAGAATGGTTAGGTTGTCCATGGGGTCATGCGGTAGCACCTTCCACACCTGTTCAAGATTATCGGCTACATGTCCTTGCTTGGCAACATCATTTTGCGGCTATTTTTGGTATAGAAGCATTGACACGAGTACGCGGCTTCTCACCTTCGGAAATGGCACTGCCGAATCACCCTGATATTGCTTATGAATTTGTAAAAACCTTGAAAGATTGTGGTTTTCAATGGGTTTTAATTCAAGAACATAGCGTTGAACATCCTTCAAACGGTAAAACACCAGAACGTCCTCACATCCCCCAAAAACTTGTTTGCACCAATTCGCAGGGAGAAACCGCCAGCATTATCGCTATCATCAAAACGCAAGGCAGTGATACCAAGTTAGTTGCCCAAATGCAACCTTTCTATGAAGCAAAAGGACAATCTCGCTGGGATTTAGGAGGGAATTCAATTCCACCGCTGATTACCCAAATTGCCGATGGCGAAAATGGCGGCGTGATGATGAATGAATTTCCACCAAAATTCTTTGAAGTTGCCAATGATTGTTCAGGTTCAGACACTCCTTTGATGAATGTCACCGAATACCTAGAACATCTTTTTGCAATGGGCATTAAAGAAGAAGACTTTCCAGTGGTTCAGCCCATTATGCAAAAACGAATATGGGAGCATTTTCAACCTGGAGAAGGACCCCATAAATTAGCGAAAGTCATTGAAACACTGAAAGCAGAAGATAGCCAATTCCATATAGATGGGGGTAGTTGGACAAACGACATTTCGTGGACAAATGGCTATGAAAACGTGCTTGGACCTATGGAACAAGTCAGCTCGCTTTTTTATGAAAAAGCCCTCAAACCGCATATTCCCACTAACGAACATAGATATCGCAACGCCCTATTTCACTTAATGAGTTCACAAACCAGTTGTTACCGTTACTGGGGACAAGGACTTTGGACAGATTATGGGAAAGAAGTTTGTCGGCGAACGCATGATATTTTGACGTATGATTTTTAAATAAAAATCGGCGTTCACCACTGCTAGGAGAAGGCAGGGTTTACAATCCTGCTGTCATGTTTTAAAGCTAATCCTCAAAAAAAAGAGTGGTAATTCGATAGATTTTTTGTAGAGACGCGATGCTCGCGTCTCTAATAATTGATGCTCGCGTCTCGCATCGTAAATAATCATGGAATTATTTACTCCTGATGTTCGTTTATATAGCGTTTCCCGATTGGATAAAGTACAATCTCCCCTAAATCCCCTCATGAGGGGACTTGTACCTGACGCAATCGGGAAACGCTATACACCCTCACATTAAGTTAAGGGCAACCATAAAAAATTGCCCCTACGTAACATAGATGATTGTAGGGGTAATCCCTTGTGGTTACCCTAAACTAAAATCCTTAACTTAATGACAGTGTTATACACCCTACCATGAAATCAATGGCTTAAGTATTTGTGTATGACGATGAACTTGGTGAAGCTTCGTGCGTAACATCAGTAAATCATAATAAAATCTTGTCCCAATGCTCCACACGTCACTCTTATTTCAATGCTCCCGCGTTGGAATGTCTATCGTGACGTTCCAGCGTCACTCCTTTTGCATATTTAGTAACGAAGAAACCACTGCCTTATCACTAAATGGTAAACGTTGATCGCCGATTTGTTGATAATTTTCATGTCCTTTTCCAGCAATTAATACAATATCATTTATCATGGCATTTTGTAGCGCATAATGAATGGCTTGTTCCCGATTTGATATCACCGCAGTAGGAGATGGACATCCTTGTAGAATATTATCAATAATTGCTTGAGAGGTTTCATGGCGTGGATTGTCGTCTGTGATGATGACTTTATCAGCATAACGCTGAGCAATTTCTCCCATCAATTGACGTTTACCGTGATCGCGATCTCCCCCACAACCAAATACACACCATAATTTAGGAGTTGGAGTGTTGATATCTGAAAAGTGGGAATGATTACTTTCTGATGGCTTTTTTTCTTTTAAATGCTCATGTAATGCTAATAGTGTTTTTTCCAAAGCATCCGGAGTATGAGCATAATCAATAATAACTGTGGGTTGATTGGCTTGTCCAAATCGTTCCATACGTCCTGGTATAGGTTCGATAATATTTAATTGGGTAAGTAGTTGGGACAAAGGGAATCCCATGTTGAGCAAGACGGTAAGTGCTGCTAACACATTACTAACATTAAATTGTCCAAATAACGGGCTGTGTAATTGTCCTTTTCCCCATGAAGTATGAATATCTAGCTTACAACCATGAATATCGTAAGCGTGGATTTGGGCATAAACATCCGCTTTTTTATCATGAGTGCTATAACTGAGTGGTGTTATAGAGGAAGGTAAATCGGCTAAAACATCCTGCCCAAAAACATCATCATAATTAATCACAGCTGTTTTTAAATCAGGCATCGCAAACAATTGTCGTTTTGCATTGCCGTAAGCTGTCATTGTTTGATGATAGTCAAGATGATCGCGGCTTAAATTAGTGAGTACGGCGGTTTCAAAAGTTATCCCATTGACTCTTCCTTGTACTAAGGCATGGGATGAAACCTCCATCACGACTTGTGACACATTTTGCGTTCCCAACTGTGCTAATAATGTTTGCAACTGAATAGCATCTGGGGTGGTATGAAGTCCTGATTGTAATGCGCCGTAAATGCCATAACCTAATGTACCAAATAAACCACAAGGTGCTTCTTTTTGTAATATTTGGGCTATGAGGTGAGTGACAGAAGTTTTTCCATTAGTACCTGTTACACCAATAATTCTCTTATGACGTGAAGGATAACCATAAAATCGTGCAGCAAGCCCTCCTATTTGTTGAGATAAATGAGGAATACTAATACAAGGCACGCCATTTGTTAATGTTTTAATATTGTGAATAGGTGCTTCTTTAAGTATTGCGACTGCCCCTTTTTGTATGGCTGATTCAATATAGATTTCGCCATGTACTTGTGTTCCTTGACATGCTAAAAAAATATCACCAGGGCGTACAGCACGGCTATCTAAGGTTAAACCTGTTAAAGAACAGTTATAAAGAGCTGGGAGAGGTTGTACTAATAAATCACTTAAAAGCATAATATATAATCATTTGAAAAAGAAAAAAATTAAGGAATGTGCATAAGCCACCATATCTGCTGCAAATAAATAACTTCACAAAAACTGTCAGGTTTATCATTGGAAATTATTTTTCTGAATGTTTATATGTCACAAAATCGTTACATGTTTTATTTCCCAATGTAACAAAACCGCACTTCAAATAGATGCCCGCCTCGAATATCATAAACGTCCCAATTTTGGAATATCCCAAAAAAATTAAAAACCAAAAATGAAATATTAATTATTTTATTGATTGTGATAACTGGCCTATAACATTTCACATTATAACAGTACATGATGTAACGAGCTTTGTTATGGGAGTTAAATTACCATAGTTGTCTTTCTTTGAATTTGGGTTAATTATAATTTTTTTATTGTCAGAATCAGAATTGACAGAATTTAAGAATTAACAGGATTGAGTTTGTCACCTAAATCAAAATTGTCAGAGAACCTTCAAGTTTTCGGATTTAAGACCTGACAGGTTTTGAAAACCTGTCAGGTCTGGTGTGCGTTTTTAGTATATTCTCAATAATCCGAAAATCTGAACGTTTGAAGTATATTATTCTGAAAATTCTCAAATTCTGTAAATTCTGATTCTAACAAAAAGAGGAGTAAATAATGAACTTACCAAAACAACGACAACGCTCGTTAAGATGGATGGTGGGATTATTTTTATCGACTGGCATTTTTCCGGGTGTGTTACAGGCAAATTATACTGATTTGAGTAGCTGGCAACAACAAGAACCACCTATAAGCGGTAATTGGGTTTTGTCACTTGATAAAAAATCGGTGTCACAAATTATTAATGGACACCCTACTTCTTATGTCAGTCCTAATCGTTTTATCAATGGGGTTGTTAGGGGTAATCTTGAAGTATATACGACTGGCGATGACGATTACATTGGTTTTGTTTTTGGTTATCAGAGTCCCATCATAGGAAAAAATGATGATTCAAAGAATACCTTTTTACTCTTTGATTGGAAAGAGGGAGTACATTCTCCCAAAGATCACGGGAAAGAAGGCTTTACTTTGACTCGTATTCGTAATCTGCCTGTTTGGAGTCAGGATGGTGGGGATGGCAATTGTTTTTGGAAACATCAACATAATCCTCCCAGTTGTGATGTTTTGACAACGGATCATGGCAGTGATAAAGGTTGGCAACGTTTTACCAAGTATTGGTTTGAGTTGGACTATAGAACGGATCGTATTATCATTAAAATAGGCGATAGCCTAACTACCCTTCGCACGATTTTTGATGTGACTGGCCATTTTGAGACAGGACATTTTGGTTTTTATAACCTTTCGCAGAATTATGTGCGTTACAGTGACTTTACTGTTGTTGAAAATGCCCCTCCCTCTGCCAAAGCTGATAATTATCATTTTGCCAATAGAAATCAGCCAAACGTCCCGGCTATAAAGCTACTCTATGCACATAAATAACCGTAATTCTAGTCTGGTTTCTTATTCTATGCATATATGGATGTTTCTCGTGGAAGAATTTCTAATATTTTATGAAGAATCAAATGCTTCACGAAGATTCCAACCTTCAAAGAGAACCGTAAACTTTTGTAGCCCTTTTTTCATTGTAATGGGACCGGCTGGGCCTGCCTTGCGGTAGCCTTTCCAACCACCCATTCTTCCTATTATCCAAGCCGCCCAAGCTAATGAATAGACTTCATGGGAATTTTTGGAAAGCTTAGTTTTACCTTCATATTCTTTTCCAACTTCTTTTAGACATTATTTGAGTTATATAAAGTGTATTCCTTGATATGGTGCGTAGGACGCACCCTACGTTCTCGGTTTAGACAAAAAGAGCCATTGGGTTGATGCCTGGTGGCTCTTTTTTTTATGGATATCTCCCTCCCATGTAACACGTAGGTTGGACTGACTTCAGTAAGTCCAACATTTTGGAGTTATCATCTTTGAATGTTGGAGTTCGCAAGCGAACGAAAACCTACGTGTTCTCAGTGGTCAACTTGGTCAAGATGCCAAACAATATCAAGAACAGCAAGTCAAACAAGCGATTGAAAGTGTAAAATCATGAAAAAAGTTGATCAATATCATAAATGGGTTGAATGGAGTGAAGAAGATCAGGTATATATCGGGAAATGTCCTGATTTAATAACTGGAATTCACGGGGATGAACCAATACAACTCTATAGTGAACTCTGTGAAGTAATTGAAGATGTCATTCAGCATTTTGAAAATGAAGGTCATTCCCTCCCTATTCCAAGAATACGACCTATGCAAGAAGTTGCTTAAGCTAACGTAGGGTGCGTCCCACGCACCATTTAATTATAGGCGTTCAGAAAAATCAGCGAACGTAGGGTGGGTAGGAGCGAAGCGGAAACCCACCATTTCCAAATCAATGTCATCATTTTTTTAATTGGTGACATGGTTGTGGTGGGTTTCTCTTCGTTCTACCCACCCTACCAATAATTGGAATCTGAGCCAAGTGGTGGGTTTCTCTTCGTTCTACCCACCCTACCAATAATTGGGATCTAAAGCAAGCGAGCATAGGGCGGGCTTCGCGACAGCGCAACGAAGTAACGGAACGTTCAACCCACCAATTATCTGAATCAATCAGAATTATTCAGAATAAACAATAAAAGGTTTCATCCTGAATTGATAGCAAATCCTCAGATGTTTGTTTAGACAATCATAAAGAGCCATTGGGTTTATGCCTGGTGGCTCTTTTTTTATGGATATCTCCCTCCCAAATAGTCTTTTTGGTAAAACCACGTTATAATGTTTAAATCGTTTTCAATTCTACGTCTCTCACGTTTTGGGGTTCAATTCTTACTATTAACACATTGAATTTTCAAGTAAAAATGATTAAATTTTGCTTCCAAGTCGTCAATGCTATACGATTATTGGCTTTGAGCCTTATTGTAGGCTTAAATCTAGTAGAATTTGTACAAAAGGCTTCTATTATGTTTTTTCAATGATACCACCAGTAAATATCATTGTTTTTATTCATATTGATACGTATATTGGCCTTTTTATACAAGCTTAACGACTTGGAAACACCTTTTAGATATTTTTAATTTAATAATCAACATGTTATTATCAAAAGACGAACCCAGAAATATGAGTTACTCGTAAAACCAGAATCATTTCAGAATATGTCAAACGTTTCGGTGTAACCATTATGTTAACTAGCCGATTTCAATTGACACCGGATACCATTTTGAAATTATATCGAAAAAATAGAGATTACGTTGAAAAAATCTTTGACACGATGAAGAATGAATTTGATGGCAAACGCTTAAGGAACCACTCAATCGATCCTATTGATGGAAGGTTGTTGACTAAATTTATCGCTTTAATTTGTAATGAAGCTCTTGAAAACACTGTAAAAGAAAATGAATCGTTGAAGCAATATAGTGTTATGGAACTTATGTATGAATTAAAGAAGCTTTTTGTTATTGAAATGTCTGATAAGAAGCTTTATTTGACCGAAATTTCTTTACTTCAAAAAAAGATATTCAAAGCTTTTAACAAGGAGAAATCTCCTATCACGGATACTTTTTTCCCTTTAACCGAAGAGTTCAACAAGTTATCTGTGACGCTCAAACAAAGGTAATATATACCAGCTTGAGATATCTGCTTCCATTGTAGACAGCAAAATGATTAACCAAGAATTGAGGTTGCATAGTTTATTTTACTGATGTTACGCAGATAGCTTCCAAACGGGAGTGCAAAATTCATTTTGCCAACTAGAGTGTAACCCATCGCAAAATAAATTTGGAACGAAAGTAGAGACACACGGCCTGTCTTTTGGAAGTGCAGTGCGTAACATCAGTTATTTTAGTGTAAACAAAAAAGGTAAGGAAAGTAATGAAGGTTGACACATAGTAAACTATATTATTGATAAATATCAACTAATAGTTTACTATGCTTACCATAAGCGTAAAGGGCTTAAATCCATATTGGAACGAGCAATGCAAGGTGATAAACTCGAAATTGTGGTTGCCCATAAAGATCGCCTTGCAAGATTCTTCTTCTCACTTATCGAATGGATTATCGAACTTCACTTATGAGTACTATTGTTAACGTTTGTTAGCATAAAAGAATCGGAATACAAGATGTATCTAAAAAATTCCAGTTTTTATACTACTATTCAGTCAGAGAAATCCGATTTTTTTAAAAATCGGATTTTTTATATATGGTGGAAATTTTAGGCTAGGCGGTGAAACAGGCGACTGCATAGGAGGAGGCTCTGGAAAGGCTTTCATGAGTTCTTGCTTCTCAATTATTCAGTCAGAGAAATCCGATTTTTTTAAAAATCGGATTTTTTATATATGGTTTATAGAGGAGATTTTAGGCTAGGCGGTGAAACAGGCGACTGCATAGGAGGAGGCTCTGGAAAGGCTTTCATGAGTTCTTGCTTCTCAATGTTGTATAAATGTACAAATTTATCTCCCTCCTTTTTCCACCACTGTAGCAGTGTGGATCGAACGGTTTTACCCATTGGCACTAACCCTGCAATATCGGCTGGCACACTATGGGTTATCAAAACGAGTAATTGATATTTGTCGACACCTAACGTACCTATTTTCGTCACTTTCCAAGTGTGAACTTTAAAACTCGCTGCAAAGGATTGGATGTATTCCACTCTCCCCAATTCTTTTCCACCTTCCCAGCTTTCAAAAAAGCGCATGGCTTCAAAATCTTTGTTGTGCCATGCTTCCATGTATTTACCCACCGTTTCTATAAGGAGGGCTGCATCTGGGGAAAGTTTTTTAGAAGACTTAGCAGTGGCGGGTGGTGGTTGCGTTTTTTCTACAGAAGTCGCTTCATCAGCAATACTATGATTGAACAATAGGCTCATGCCTAAAACCAGACTGCTTAACGTAGCAGCGAATCGAATATTTTTGTTCATTAATTAACCTATTAATTGTTAGGAAAAATAAAGTTTAAAATATAAAAATAAACACACAGATATTTTTTTAAAGTTCACAACTAAAAATAAACATTAATATTTATGGGATACCTGAAAATTTAAATTTATAGAGTATTCTTAGGAAAATAAAAAAATCTTCCCTTAATACTTATAATACTTAATTTCAGCACTTCAGGGAAGTGAAAATAAAAAGGCATCCTAATTAAAGTGGGGAATTAATTGTGATTAGGAAGTGACTCTGACGGTGGGGGAGCGGGAAATAATTTCATAAGTCTTTGCCGTTCAATATGAAATAAATGTACAAATTTATCCCCTTGTTTTTTCCACCATTGAGTCAGTGTGGATCGAACCGTTTTCACTTTATTCTTTGATACTAAGGTTGCGATGTGTTCAGGTAAATTGTGGGTTATCAAAATTAACACCTTATACTCATCCGTCTTACCTTTCTCTAGCGTTGCTTGAGTGATTTTCCAAGTGTGAATGTTGAAATCCTTTTTAAACTTTTGGAAGTAATTAACATCATCCAATTCTTCTCCACCTTCCCAGTTTTCAAAAGAATACATGGATTCAAAATCTTTGTTGTGCCATGTTTCTATATATTTACTTACCATTTCTTTAAGAGAAGCAATGTCAGGTGATGGTTTTTCAGACAGTGCAACCTTTTTGATGGGTGATTGCTGCGCTTTTTCTACTTCTTCAGCAATGCTATGATTAAACAATAAGCTCATGCCTAAAAATAGGCTGCTTAAGATTATGGTGAGTCGAATATTTTTATTC
This sequence comes from Candidatus Parabeggiatoa sp. HSG14, assembly GCA_030378085.1. Taxonomy (GTDB): domain Bacteria; phylum Pseudomonadota; class Gammaproteobacteria; order Beggiatoales; family Beggiatoaceae; genus Parabeggiatoa. The sequence continues at coordinate 17,834 of JAUCGK010000021.1, read as the reverse complement.
ATCAATAATTTAAATCCTCTTTGAAAAATTATCCTAATATAGCTTGTTATGGAGTTCAAAGCAATACGTTAAAGATTAAAATTTTGCTTTAAACCCAATATCACTACACTTACATAAGAAATGACTTGTGTATTTATGGTTAAAATCAATCAGAAGCTGTTACATCAAAAATAAAAGGCATGTTAGGAAAATTATGTACCATAGTGCCACTTCCATCTAAGAGAGAATAAGCAAAATAAATCTTATATTTGCCCGTCAAATTTTCAAAATGGCCTGAAAACACTCTGATTTTTTGTGTTTCACTCAAATTAATAGATTTTTCTACTGAGATTGGTGGTGGAAGTGGTGTTAAATCCCACGTTATAAATGGAAAAGCGGTGTTTCCTGTTTTTAAATACCATTGTTCTTTAGCATCAGGTGGTAAATATACGACTGCTACTGATAAGTCAGCTTGTTTACCCACATGTTCAGGGGCTACTTCAAAAGCAACTTCCACATTCACCATTACATCATTTTTAAACGATGATTCATTAGACAAAAATAAACCATCGTTTACGTTTAATATAATTCCGTAAAAAGAGGTCAGAATACCCGAAAAATTTCCTAATAGAGAAAAATTGGAAAGTTCTGATTCAGGAGGGTATACAGTCACCACTTGACTTTTAGTTGCGGAATTCCTTTCTTCAGGCTTAGTGCCTAATCCTCCATTTGTAGTTTCTTCTATTGTCAACGTAATGGTATATATGCCAGGTTCATAAAAAGTGACATTATGCTTAGAAAATGCACCTAATACAATATTTTCAGGACCACTTATTTTCCATTTATATCCGACAATAAACTCATTAGGAGATACAACTGTATTTCTAGCAGAAAGAACAACAGATAGAGGTGAAGCTCCTTCTATGGGTGTAACAGTTAATCCAACTTGCAGCGCGTAAACAGTAGGTGTGAACAGCGCATATAAAAACAATAATTTTAACAATAAACGAAAAAAAGTATTTAATTGCATGATTATAAAACCTGCCTTGCCCATCACATACCTCTAATTGTTATACAATACATAAAATTAAAAAAATTGTAGGGTGGAAAAAAAGCTTTGCTATTTCTCCTACCAATATATTTATCTTTAACAAGAGAGTAAGTAATAAAAAGTTATGTATAACAGCTTGAGATATGTGAGTATTTTTGAAAAATATTTACCAAAAAATGATAAATACGCAAGTTACGGCACTACCGTAAAGGTAATAGGAGCAGCTCCATTAAATCTAAGGTTTTCCAACACCATTGGCAAATAAGTTGGACGATAGGCCACAAAAAATTTATATGTCCCCAAAAAATGAGTAAATTGACCACTGAAAATGGTAATATTCATTTTTCCATTTTCAAACTTCCTTTTTTCAGCAATCTTCAATTGATTTAATTCCGGAAACTTCCATTTTTCAAAATAAACTCTTTCTCCATTTTTCATAAACCACCAAGAACCTTCAATGTTAGCTGGGGTATATTCTGTCACTACATACACATCCGTCAAATAAGCAACATCTTCAGCCGCAGCAGTCACGCTGACAACAACATCAACAAAAGCATCACTGTTAAATGTAGAACCGTTGGGCAAAAACTGATCCTTCATTAACACTCCACCATAGAATTCAGCACCATAGAAATTTCCCAAATGGGCAGAAGAATAACTGTCTACGACTGTTATTGTTTTTCCGTGAATGGATGATAGTCCTTTAGCATCCGTTACTTCTAAACAAAGGTTATGTATTCCCCCTTTGGTAAATCTGACTTTGTAAGTTGGGCTTTCTAAATTATCTACTTTTAGCACTCCTTGTTCTGTTGACCGCTCGTTACACTTATCAGTAATACCTAAAAACCACTCATAACTCACAATGTTACCATTTGGATGAAAAGTACTGGAAATATCCACATCCAAAGTAGAAAGGAGTTTATTACCTTGCGATTTAATATCAGAAGTATGAAAGTTTGCTACTGGATAAATATCAATTGTTCCAGGTTTTTTAAAAGTTATCTTGGCGGTTGCAACTTTGGGTGCATTTTCATCATCTGTCACTTGGAGAGTCACAAAATAATCCCCTTCCGAAAACTCAAAAAACGTTTTATCAACATTATTAGGAGAGACAGAACCACCACCTGTGACAGTCCATTTATAACTTTTAATTTCTCCACCATCAGGATCAAAAGAACTTGAACCATCCAACCGCATCTTATTTAACCCTCCCAACACTGGGGTAATAGTAAAACGTGGTACTGGAAAACTTTCAAGCGTTGGCACGAGGACATAATAGGCTAAAGGTGCGCTTTCTTTTCCCTTATCATCTTTCACAGTCAAGGTAATTTGTTGGGGACCACTTTCCTTAAAAGTCATCAAGGTTGCTAATCCGTCACTTCCTTTATCTATATTTTCAGCTGTCAAACCCTCTCCCTGCCATAGATAATTCACAATCGTTCTGCCTTTAGCTACAGTCGATTTTGAAGCATCTAAATATACAGTTGCTGGAACAAATTTGGTAAGCTCAGTGGTAAAATTTGCTGTTGGTAGAATGTGTTCAGGCTCAACGACACCCTTAAGGCGAAACCAAAATGATTTTTCATCACTGTCATTGGTCGTAAACTTGAAATCATTTAAAAACTCACCTTCTTCGTTAGGATTCAACCAAATAGAAAATGTGATTTCTCCCCCTGGTATAATATTCAACGTTTCAGGCGGGGTTTCACTAGAATCTCCTACAAGATAATAAAAAACCTTTTCCTCCATAAATTGGAAATTACTTACTTCAAGCTCCCGATTACCTATATTTTTGATAGTAAACGCTTTTGTAGTAAACACACCAAAATCTGTCGTCCCAAAGTTCACAAAGACAGGAGAATCACCAATAGGTGTATCGTCATCTTGTAAAATTTCTATTTCTGGTTGTTGGGTGGTTGTTGGTTGTCCCATAGAAGGGGTTGTACTTTGTTGTCCGTTAGGAATACCCAAAAGATCAGAAATACCATTTGAAGAATCTGTAGGTTGTACAGTATTGACAGGTTGTGAGGATTTTACTTGGATCGTCTTTATCGCCTGTGTCAAACTATTTGCTTTTAGAGTGACATCATAAAAAATGGGATCAGGAAACCTTACTGTAATTTCTTGACCTGAAAGGTTTGTTTGTCCTTGCAGAGGAGGGCTTATATCCCATGTATATACAACTCCTGATAATGGATTGTCAACACGCAATGTAGCATTTTGATTGATTATTGGTGTAATTGGGGAGTAAGTAAAAGTAGCATTGGACGTAGGAGTTGGATTTGTTTGTGGTGTGAGTGGCAGTTGCGGTAGAGATGGCTGTTGTATGGATGGTTGTACTGGTATAACATTGCTATTGGGTAAACGTACAGTGACTTTTCTACTTACACTTGCTGATCTTCTTTCTCCCCCGCTTGTACCTAATCCCCCTCTTGTAGTTTCTTCTATCGTTAGTGTAATAGTATATACACCTGTTTTTTTAAAAACGACCGTATGCTTAGAAAATGCACCTAATACAATTTTTTCAGGGCCAGTAACTTGCCATTTATATCCAACAATAAACTCACCTGCTGATACAACCGTATTCCTAGCAGAAAAAACAACTGATAGAGGGGAAACTCCCTCTGAGGGCGTAACAGTTAACACAACATTAAGTGCATGAGCAAAAGAATTGCATATCGTGTATAGAAGCAATGATACAATCCATAGCTGGTGGAATAGAATAGTTAATTTTCGTTGCATAAAATTTCTTTTCTCCACTTACTTAATTTTTTCTATATTTATTCTATATTTATTTCAAAACAATATTTATTTCAAAACAATATTTATTTCAAAACAATATTTCTATTTTATTTCAAACATAGTTCAAAATTTTTCAGATTCAAATATAAAAAATAAAAAACCAATCAGATATAATTTTTCCGGTTTTTGGTCTCTGTCTAAATATCTTTATATCTTTAAAAGGCAAGATTAAAAAAATCAGCTATTCAGAGTATGTCTGATAATGAATAAAATAGATTTTCTTGTTTATCAATTTTATCAATTAGTTGTAAAATATCTATTTAATAAAATAGCCGGAAAAATATTTTTTAGATTGTTTATAACTATTTGTTTATTAAACAATTATTTTTACACTCTCTCTGAATTGCTGAAAAAAATAACTGAAACTGAATTTGCTTTGCTTGTTTTTTTTGGGGTAGGTACTCTAAATATATTTGTATTGCTTTATCTCCCACAAAATTAAGAATTAATCGGTTATAAATAGGATTAAAGGTTTGGACTCCAATCTCAACATCAAATCATTCGATTATTCTTGCTTGTTAAAAATTAGGAAGTTTATATTATGGAAGGCAATTTGAAGTTTAGTCTTTAGAAAATTTGGATATTTCTTGTGCAGATTTTAATAAAGAAACCCCCCATCTATTTATAGATAGGGGGCAACTAACTAGCAGATATTTTTGCTCTTAATAATAAATCTTGTTTTTTCATTCCTCCCTCATTAATTTTTCCTTAATTCTTCCTAAAATTAAAGTCTTAAATTGTGAAGGAGAAAAACTAACCAAGGGTTTTACTTAATCAAGCAACGCCAGTGAGCTAAAACATTATCACCACCCCATTCAAAGGTGTACATGAAACCAGGCCAACTTTGTCTATCAAATTGAGCTGTTCCACATTCTTTCTCTGGGCTATTATTTTGTGAATCAAGCATAATTCTACCAGTGGTGAAACTATCTACTGCTCCATCAGGAGAAAAAGCAGTTTTCACTTGTCCAATATTGAACACACTTAAACATTCAGAAACTACTAAATCACCAATGCTACCACCACCTTCAGTTCTTGTAAAACATTCTGGCCCGATAGCAGGGGAAACACATTGACCAATCGTCACAGTCGCAGCTGTGGGTGTTGAGGTATTCTCGTTGATGTCCCATACTTGGGGAGTGTAAGACTTAGGCATCTTCGAAATAAATCTTGCTGCTTGAAGACGATAATCTTCTGCAGTGTCCTGGTTATAATAGTTTGATTCTTCCCCATAGAAGAATTTCGTGGGATAAAAAGCAAAAAACCAACTTCTCAATGCTGTTTTACCTTGATGGTTAGCAGAAGGTGCACCACCATCAAAATAATAACTGGTAAAAGTTTGACCGCCAGTGCGAATCGCTTCTTCAACTTCAGCAACACTATTTGTCAACCGATCAAAATCATTTTGATCCATGTCGTCAATATCAGTATTATCTGTACGAACACACCTGAGGTCCGTATTTTTGCCGTAAGTACTACTGGCCTTTCCAGACGCACTCATGTTGTAGTCGTCACCGTCTGCCAAGGTAGGACCCCACGTATTGTTAAAGCTGATGCTTCCTTCATACGCAATACCAGCTGGTACCAAATCCTCTTCGCGGAATTGGTAAATGTAATCCCCGCGAGGGCTAATTCCATTTGCAGATGATGCACCATTTTCATGATGAACAATAACTGCCCGATCCTCCATGGAAGTGCCAGCATGGTTAATCGGAACTGCTTGACCATTCCGATAAAGCACATCGTAACCACCTACCATGGTGTTACCAGTCGGTTGTCCTGTTGTATCACGCGGCAGATCCCGATGGAAACCATCAGTTGCTACGTTATAGTTTTCAATTCTATGGTTATTCTGATCTGTACGGAAATTGACCAGTGCTTGTCCATTAAAACCAATACCAACACCTTCCATACCAATTCTGGAAATAAAACCAACACCCCCTAACATATTAGGGACATCACTTAAACCACGATTTCCTACCCAAGGGTTGTTTGATGGATTGGGGGTAACATTCGCAAATTGACCTGATGCATTACTCCATTTCCATGATGATGTTCCTCTTCCAGAGAAAACATCTGTTTGATAAGGAGCCCAATCACCTGGAACACCACTCAACAGGACTGCCATAATATCATGGGTCATGTCAGTGAGGATGGCTTCACCAAAAAATTCAATTGTACCCACTTGTTTTTGATAAGCCAATTTACCTTCTGTCAAGATGGCATCCGCTTCAGTAGGAATTAATTTATCACTGGGATCCATGCATTTCCACTGAGTGCTACCATCCGTTGCAGAAGTACATGTTGATGTTGGTAATCCTAAATTACCCTGATCTTCCACTTCCAACATTCCTGTGTATTGGAAGTTTCTTTCATCTAAACTTTGATCAATTTCCCACATACCATCGCCGTCAACATCCGCCAAACGGAATACAAACACATCACCAGGCGAAAGAATGATATCAAAATCGCGCAATTCACCGCACCACGCACCACCACGAAAACGTAGATGACCTTGTACCCAGGCATTAGCATCATTAGTGATGGCATAGTAATTTTCAAACCCTGAAATACCTACAAAAGCCGGAAATATTACAGCATCACCTCTACCGCCGCAGCAATCTACCTCTATTAACGCACTCGCTTCTTGCGCCGCGATACCTAGAGTCAGTGCTACACCAACAGCAGCAGCCAGTTTATTTACTTTCTTCATATTATGAAGTCCCCTTATGAAAAATTATCAACAACATTGCTTCAGTTAGAAAAACTGAATTCGTTGTAATGAATGAAGCCCGATTTAATTTCAATATATCGGTATTCACAAACAATTTTTACTATTCTCCTTACATTACTACTCTTAAAGCTTACAGTTTAGATTACTGCAAAAACTGTAATGCCCCCACCTCACCGTGTTTGATAAAAAATAAAATATTACCCTACACAAGATAAGTATGTCAAGGTCAAAATTTTTTTAAACCCTTTTTGTGAAATTATTTATCTAAACGCCTATTAGATAGACATTAAATAAAATAAATCCTTCAAGAAATTTTGTAATTACTTTAGAAATGATGAACAAAACCTGTCAGGTTTAAACGTGGACATTATTAAATCCTTAAGGTTTGGGATTTTATAAAATCTTCGTTCCTTAGCTAAATAATTACAATTTAAATCATATAAATACTCTGTTACAAACTCAATCCTAAAAATTGCTAAGTAAACGACATTATTTTTAGGACAACTATATACAACATACTTCTTTTAAAAATGAAAGTCAAGCAAAAAATTAGGGGATTGAAATAGTAGTCCAGACCTGCCAGGTTGAAAACCTAGTTCTGTTGCAATAATACCACTACAAAAAACCGCCAAGATTTCCAAAACTTCGTTTAAATCCAAACTATAGCTACACAATTGAGGCCATATACTACACAATCAAAAGTAGTGTGTCAATACAACATGTAAGTTTTTTTACAACATAAAAATTATTTTTAGCTTTTTTACAACATATTTTAAGTAAAGTCCAAACCTGAAGGTTTGGATTCCAAATACTCTATAAATATAAGCCCAAACCTGAAGATTTGGACTCCATCTTAAGATGTTTTCCGATGTGTAAGTTGTCGTCGTAGTGTCCGCATTGGAGCCGTAATTCGCCAAGAATTTGAATTTTCAATAATTTCCAATTGTTGTTCTAATTCAACCAATTGAGATTTTAAAAGATTATTTTCTTGTTCATAGTTTTGTTGATTTGATTTTCGATACCCATTTTCTATAGGCATGTCTGGGGAGCGAGAGGCATTAGTACATAATGTTTGCAATGAGTGTGTGACCTTTGACCAACAGTAGTGCTGAGCGAGTGTTTTAACACCCTCCACATAAGCTGCATAATGTTTAGGGTCATGCATTTTTTCAATAGCCGCTATCCAAGCGTCCTCATCCGTAGGATTGACTACAATGCCAGCGTGGTTTTGAGCAATCTCGTCAGCCAGTACGTCACCCTCTGTCGTGATAATCGGTTTTTCAGCCCATAAGTAATATAGTATACGGGTACGAAAAGAGAAATGGGTTTCCAACGTCTCAAAATGAGCACTGACACCGACATCAGCATCCAACAAATGATTATGTAGGGTATCATAAGGTACCCAACCTGACTGAAAAATGACATGTGTATTATATAAATTTAATTCTCGCGCCAAAGATTCTGCACGATGTTGCATAGGCATGGTTGGGATGGAGGGGTTAGGATGTTGAGTCCCTAAAAAAACTAATCTTAAATTAGGATAACGGGGTAACAAACGATGAATAGCACGTATTAACGTTAACGGATCAAACCACTCCCAAATCCCCCCTCCCCATAACAAAACAAATCCAGCCTCTTTATCAAGCGATTGCCGAAAGCCAGTACCCGTGCGCTGTGGCGTTACATCCGGAAAACCAAAAGGTACCGTAATCACACGTTGTTGGATTTCATCATAAGTTAAAGGATTAATACGCCCTACTGCCATCAAATAGCCTAACCATAAATCACGTTGGCGCGGACTGGCGCATAGAAAATAGTCAGCCAATTTAAGTTGGTCAGTCATCATACGGATTTGATCAGCTATAATAGGTGAGGCCTCATCGGGATGTTGATCTTTATGCCGTTCTAATCCCTCTAAAGGAATAGGATCATATAAGTCAGCTACCAAAATTTTATCAGTCTGACGGAGTAGGGGATAACGATCAAGAATATAGCCTTGAAATAAAATAATGTCATGGCGATTTACCAATTCATCAATATTTTCCTCCGTGTGTTGTACCATAGAATAAGGTACAGTTTGTTGTAAACCTTCTGGTATTGTATTAGGAGTCGCTAATGTAACCGCATGGTTAGGGGCAAGGGCTTTAGCAAATTCCCAATAGCGAATGGCAGGACCTGCCATACGTTCAGTAACAAAATCGGGAGATAAAATAAGAATAGATTGGGACATTGTTAATTGTTAATTATTTTTTTCTTTCGTTTTTAGTTAGACCTGTCAGGTTTTTAAAACCTGGCAGGTATCCAGAACAGAGTTTTCTGAAAAATAGTATTTTATTATTTACAAACTATATTAAAGGTTTTTTTATGAATTTCACAAAAATTTATTTTCAAGAATATAAAAAAATTATATTTCTTTTAATAATTGGTCTCATTATTTATCGTTCCCCTGATCTTTTTTTACATCCAAGGTTTTGGGCAGAAGAAGCCACACTATACTTTAAAAGTATTTATGAAAACAGTTTTCTTGAAGGATTATTTTTTATCCCTCGATATACGGCTGAATATATTACTCTATCTGTTAACATTCCACTCACGTTTGCGGCACACATATTTCCTCTTGAATACGCATCCGCAGTTTCAACTTATTTTTCACTTTTTATTTTATTGATACCTTTTAGTATTGTACTATGGGGAGACTCTCATCTTTGGGATAGTCCTACCAAAAAATTTTTGGCTTGTCTTATTATCCTCCTTGCGCCCACATCAACTGATGCCGAAATTTGGTTAAACACGATTAATTTACAAGTCCATTGTGGCATCATCTCCGTTTGTCTTTTATTTGAAAAACTGGATTCCCCCTCAATTTGGAAAAAATGGAGTTATCGAATACTCTTAATTTTTTGTGGATTATCTGGCCCTTACACTATGTTTCTCTCTTTAGTTTTTTTGCTAAAGGCCTGGCATGAAAAATCAAAAGAGTCTTTATGGTTGTTACTAATCGTATTTATTACGTCATCTATTCAAGCCAGTCTATTTTTAATCATTCATCATCTTGACATGGTAAGCCCCACCAAAATCAGTCATTTTGATTGGGTAAAGGCTCCCATTTATATTTTTAACTATCATATTATGACTCCCCTTTTGGGAATATGGGTCAGGTTGGGAGCTAATGTAGAAGATTTTATGATAACGGGCAAATTAAAGGGTACATCACTTTTAGTGGTTTGCTTGGCAACCATAATAACTACAACCATTATACTTTATTGGTTATCAAAGAATAAGATTTCAATTTACAGAATTCTTTTGCTAATTGCTTTTTTGTCTGTCTCACTATTAGTGACGTATGGCTCAATGCATAGTATTCCTTATGGGCGGTATGCTGTTATACCAGGGATATTATTTTTATTACTCATTTTAGACAATATAGATTTGAATCAAAAACGCAATTTCAAATCTTATTTTTTGTTAACACTACTGGGTATATCATTTGTGATGGGATTTTTTTCTTTTAAAGACAAAGCCTATTGGATGGCTTATATTGAAGGTGCGCCGAAATGGACAAACGAAATTGCACAATGGACCCAAAATTACGACCACCCTATCGCAAGTTGGCCATATCCTTGGCATGATTCATCGTGGCATTTTTATCTTTCTGATCGTGAATTAATGAAAAACTTTAAAGAAAAAATTCAATCTATTCATAAAATTGAATTGATTTCTAAAAATGGTCAATGGGCAGAAAAAATCATTGAGGTTGAAGGACTACCGATTGATTTTCACTTTATTTTTATTGCCCTTATCACTGGAGACACAAAGATGTACGATGCAAAAATTGAGTACCTTGGTGAACATAACGAATTTTATGGGGAATATTCCATCATAAACGCGCTTAATCAACAAACACACGCTATCCTTGACTTCTATTCGGTAGATCGCAGTACACAACCACATACTAAAATGATAGAAAAATATCAAGCAGTTAAAAAACTTGTATTCCGCTTAAGGTCAAATACTTCTACTTCATTAAAAATAAACGATTTAAAAATAACAGCGCAGAAAATGTCTGTTTTTTAATTAAGGCAACTCCCAAACAATAATATACCAAGGGCAACCACAAGGGATTGCCCCTACAATATTCACATGTAGGGGCAATCCTTTATGGTTGCCCAATTTGGTGTGTGGGTATTTTAATTTTTTGGAGTTACCTAACGTGTAAATTCAATTTGTATTTTCTAACAAGTTTTCCTTTACAGCTACACAGCATTAATTTGTTGAGAGGAGGCTATTTGTCCTAATTGGTTGTCTATCATAAACAAACCATCGCCTTTCGCACCTACCAGTTTGATTTTATGGATAATTTCAGAAACGGTGGCTTCTTCTTCAATTTGTTCGGTGATAAACCATTGCAAAAAAATATGAGTCGCATGATCCTTTTCAGCAACAGCTACATCTACTAATTCATTGACAGTCTGAATGACGATTCATCCCCACAGGCGTGGGGAACTTATAAAATTCGCGATTGACTTGTTTATTGAGTTCGGTTCATCCCCACAGGCGTGGGGAACGTATTTGCGGCTTGGCTTCACGTGAAAATAACGCTGCAAAATTGCAAAAATGAATCATATACAAATAGACATGATGTAAATTGTGGTAACACGATATACGACATTATATGACATGTCAACAAAATTACACGGAAAACGACATAAAGAATGAGCACAAAATAATTTAGTCAACCTCCCAAAGGAGGTGAGTTCCCCTTTTGAAGGAGGGGGCAAGGGGGTGGTTGTCGAAGTTATTTTATGCACGTTCCTAAAGTAAAATTTTTATCTGAACGTTTGTAGTGCCACCGCATTAGTAAACCATCTTGATTTTATTCTCTCCAAGCAATTCCTTTAACTGTTCAAGCAAAATAATTTTTGGTTTTACTCGCCAACTTTCGCCCAATTGCAATTCTACTTGTGCATCAAAACGTTCATAATGAATCAAAACGAGACAACGCCCTTGACGATAGGGTGTGAGAGTGGTTACTAATTTGGATGCCAATTCGTTGGGTGGTTTTTCTTGGGCAGAAATTGTCATTTCCAGGCGGCTAGCAGACGTTTCACGGGCAGATTCAAGTGTAAAAATTTCATGAGCAGTCATGCTATAACCACCACTATAGTCATCTGTACGTACTTCGCCTTTAACAACTAACAAAGTGTCTTTGACTAAAATATCATGTACTGATGAATATAATTCTGAATAGACTTTAACTTCCAATTGTGCAGTGCTATCATCTAAAGTGATAAAAGCTATATGTCCACGTTTAGTACTAATACGCAAATTAGTGACCCAACCACCCACTTTTACGGTTTGTTTATTTTCAGTTGGTCTTATACTAGAAAGCTGCAAACAATTTAATTGAGTCAGTTCATTACGATATGGGCTAATAGGATGTCCACTTAAATAAAAACCTAAACTTTCCTTTTCTCCATTTAATTGCTCAGTTTCACTCCACTCACGAACATCTTTAACAAACAGTGGTGGGTCCTCAGATACTGCTTTTTTTTCCCCATTGAGCAAAGCAAATATATCATTTTGCCCTGCAGCTGTGTCACTAGAATGCCGTTCTGCTGATTTGATAGCGGCTTCTAGGGAAGCCATCATGACAGCACGATTTGGCCCTAATTTATCTAAGGCTCCAGATTTAATTAAAGGTTCTAACACGCGACGGCTGGCTTTACGAAGATCAATACGACAACAAAAATCAAATAAATCCTTAAAATGCCCTTTTTGTTTCCGTTCAGAGACAATACTTTCAAGAGCAGCTTCACCCGCGCCTTTAATGGCACCTAAACCATAACGAATTGATTTATTTTGATCATCCTCCACTGTAAACTTATAATCAGAAACATTGATATTGGGTGGCAATGTGTTCAGTTTCATTGCTCGACATTCGTCAATTAACATAACCACTTTATCGGTGTTATCCATATCTGCTGACAACACGGCTGCCATAAATGCGGCGGGATAATGGGCTTTAAGCCAGGCAGTTTGATAAGATACTAGGGCATAAGCTGCTGAATGACTTTTGTTGAAACCATATGCCGCAAATTTGACCATTAAATCAAAGATATAAGTTGCCGTCTCTGAATTGACTTTTTGTTTTACAGCACCCTCTACAAACACCGTCCTTTGCTTCTCCATTTCCTCCTTTTTCTTCTTACCCATTGCCCTACGCAATAAATCTGCGCCACCCAATGTATAACCAGCAAGAACCTGGGCAATTTGCATTACTTGTTCTTGATAGACAATAACACCATAAGTGGGTTTTAAAATGGGGGCAAGATCAGGATGAGGATATTCGACTTTCGCTTTTCCTTGCTTACGATTAATGAAATCTTCCACCATGCCGGATTGTAAAGGGCCAGGGCGATATAAAGCAACTAATGCCACAATATCTTCAAAACAGTCTGGTTGCAACTGTCTAATCAATTTTTTTAGGCCAGATGATTCCAATTGGAAGACAGCGGTGGTATTACCTTTTTTCAATAAGTCATACGTTTCTGGATCATTGAGGGGAATTTTTAGAATTTCTACGGGTGGAGTTGCAAAATGGTTGATCGTTTCCAATGCCCATTTAATGATGGTGAGTGTACGTAGCCCTAAAAAGTCGAATTTGACTAAGCCGACAGCTTCTACGTCACCTTTATCAAATTGAGTCATTAAGTCAGAGCCATCTTGTTCACAGTAAAGCGGTGCAAAATCGGTGAGAACAGTTGGTGAAATGACGACACCACCAGCATGTTTGCCTGGATTACGTGTGAGTCCTTCCAACTTTCGCGCCATATCCATCAATACCCGCACATCTTCTTCTTGTTCGTAGCGGGAGCTTAAAGCTTCTTCGCTTTCTAAAGCTTTATCAAGGGTAATACCGATTTCAAAAGGAATCAGTTTAGCGATTTTATCAACAAATCCATAAGGATGATCTAATACACGCCCAACATCGCGCACCACCGCTTTTGCGGCCATCGTACCATAAGTGATGATTTGCGAAACGCGCTCACGTCCATAACATTGAGCAACGTAATTAATAACATCATCACGACCTTCCATGCAGAAATCTATATCAAAGTCTGGCATGGAAACACGTTCAGGATTCAAGAAGCGTTCAAAGAGCAAATCATAGCGAATGGGGTCTAGATCGGTGATATTCAAAACATAAGCGACAAGTGATCCTGCTCCTGAGTTATGTACGACATAGTTTGAAGTTGTATAGGAATTATCACCTGTTACGGCAAAATCATAAACTGTTGTTTTGACTTTTTTCCGTTTTTTTATAACCCGCACTTTTAATTTTATGAACTCTTCTTCAATTTTATAAACATATTGTCTTTCTTTAGGGACATTATATATAGAACCATTTGCCGGCAAGTTTATAGTATAAAGCTCATTTCCCTGTTTCAATGGAATGGAAGTTAATTTTCGTTTATCATTTCTAAGAGTTGCCGGAATCCCTATTTGGAATAATAATTGTCTGGTTTGTAGGGCTAATCTTTTTGATACTGTTGTAATCTTAATTCTATCACTTGCAACATATCCATCTGCTGCTATATAACCTTCTAAAACTTCTAAAATTTCCTGTTTTGGTAAAGAATAGACGAACTGAGGAATATACTTTGAATTTGACTCAAATTTATATTCACAAAAAGTTTTCGCAAAAAAGGCATGTAAAAATTTGTCCTGAATGTTGACAGAGACAATAGAACGACGTTTATCGAAAGAATAGTTGTAGCCATTTTCTTCAATAAAAGCAAGCGTTTCATCAATTCCTTTTTTATCATCCTTATGAAAAACAACAGAAACTTCCTTGTATTTCTTATGTTTTCGGATATGGCCATCACCTATCCATCTACCTAAAAACTTTCTAAAATAATAACTATTTTTTAAATATCTTTTGATCTTCTTATGATTTAGATCGGTTATATAATCTTTCCAGTCATCTATTTGAATAAATTCTTTTAGCAAATATTCTTCAATATATTCAATAGTTTCATTTTTAATACTGACTGGTTTTCCCAATAAATAGTTATGGTATTTTCTGACTGTCGCTTTAGTTTTATTTATTCTAGTTGCTAGGTCTTTAATACTAAAACTATTTTTGCTATTTTGGGAATAACTATAGATTAAATATCCATTTTCTTCCATGCAATTTTCATGGCAATAATCAAGTAAATCAAAAGCAGAAATTTCCTTTACTTTATACTTAGGTATAGGTACAACTAACCAATCCTTAGTTGTTATGGCTTGTGCTTTTTTCCATCGATTATCCCCAAGATATACCTTATGGTCTTGGGTTAAAGTGATCTTATTTAAAAAATCACCATAAAATGTTGAAATTGTTAATAAATCTTCTTCTATATCATAAGAAAACCGTTTGGTTACTTTTTTAAACCTATTCTTATGGGTTAATACCCTATCTCCAAGTTTGATTTTATCAATACTGATAGTTTCAATACTATTTGATTTTAATCTATAAACTAAAGCATCCTTAGTTAAACAACCACGCCCTGGTCCAACCGGAATATCATTATCCTTTGCCCATTGAATAAAGTCAGCAACGATTAAAAAATAACCGGGAAAGCCCATTTGCAAGACAACGTCTAATTCTATTGCTAACCGCTCATCATAAGGTTTTCTAAGTTCGGAGAAAGATTCATCCGTTTTATCAAATAGAAGAGCTAACCGTTGCTCTAAACCAACCCGAGATTTTTGCCGAAAATATTCTTCAATAGTTTGACCTTGTGGAATTGGAAAATCAGGCAAGAAATTTTTACCTAAAGTTAATTCTAAATTACAACGTTTAGCAATTAACCAAGTATTTTCAATTGCTTCTGGTATATCAGCAAATAATTCTGCCATCTCGCTTGGAGTACGCAAATATTGTTGTGGACTATAATGATGGGGGCGATTTGAATCAGCTAGTGTTTTACCATCGTGAATACACACGCGCACTTCATGGGCTTCAAAATCATGGCTACTCAAAAAACATACATCATTGGTAGCAACAACAGGTATTTTTGTTTCTAAGGCAAGTTCAACAGTAGCATGGATATATTCTTCTTCCTGGGAACGACCAGTGCGTTGCAATTCTAAATAAAAACGATTTGGAAACAAAGATTTCCATTCATCTAACTGTTGGCGAGCTAAATGATCATGCCCTGCTAATAAGGCTTGTCCTATATCACCTTCGCGTCCTCCAGAAAGTGCAATTAAACCGTCAGTAGCATCCTTTAACCAAGCACGGTGTAAATAAGGAATACCATTGGCTTGTCCTTCGGTATAACAAAGTGAAACGAGACGAGTAAGGTTGCGATATCCTGTGTCGTTTTGACACAACAACACAAGACAGGAAGCGGGTTCAGTATCATGGTAGAGTCGCACATCAACACCAATAATTGGTTTAATTCCTTCAGATTGTGCGGCACGGTAAAATTTGACAAGGGAAAATAGATTGCTGTAGTCAGTAACAGCACAGGCGGGCATTCCTGTTTTTAGAACAGTTTTCACTAATGGTTTAATACGGACAAGGCCATCAATTAGTGAATATTCGGTATGTAAATGTAAGTGAACGAAATGTTGCATAGAAAATTTTAAGAGTTCAGGTGTTTAGAATAATTGGTAATTTATAATTTTCCTTTACACCAATCCCCCTTCTTTCTTTTGGTTCATTCATTTTTGGACGGAGGTTCTGATTCTTTTGGTAAATTAACAATTTCTTCTTCAATATTGTTGTCAGGTGAAACGGGCCAATAACCGACAGGAAAAGGCTTTTCTTCAGTACTGTAAGTAAGATAATGTAGTATTTGAGAAATATAAATGCCAAGACTTTGACTGAAGGGAAGTAGCCGTTCATTAAGCTTTCCTGCAACGAGCGATGAGCCAAATTGAAATAACACTACAATAAGAAGTATCCATACGCCAATATAACCAAAGAAAGCATAGAGCAACATAAAAAAGCCACGTAACCAAGTACTACCACTTGTTAAGTTCTTCCTTATATTATTTCTAAAATCTATATGTTCTGCCATTTATTTTTATCTCTTAAATAGTTGATAATTGGGAATAATATATCTGCAAAGGTTTGTGTGGTTTGACAATTTGTTTTTAATTTTGGTGTGATTTAAAATTTATGAAGGGGTTAAAAACTATATAACAATAACACAATTTATCGCTCTCGTAATCCTTTAAATAAATTTAAAAATAAAATAACTTTCTTTTACGGATACTATCACTTCAAGTAATAGTATCCGTTTTAATCTGTAATTATGTCAAAATACTTAGCTTGACAAAATCATAATGAGTTGTCTAACGGCATGAATTTCCTACCGTGAATTGTGAAATTAGCTATTTTGAATAGCTTAATTAAAGTGAGTGAATTATTGTTTTTTCTTGTCTAGCAAATCTACGATTTTTTGCAGCAATTTTTCGATGTTTGCTAAACGCTGTTCCACCTGAGTATGATGTCCTCTTTGTATCATACCTTTATTAAACATTCCAGGACCAAAACCATTTGGCCCACCATGTTCCCCATAAGGAGCAAAACTTCTACTTGGACCGTATCCATCCCTATTAGGATTAGCTTCATTGGCTTGACCAGGTCCACCCCAACCCCAAGGACCATGTCTACCATTATAACCAGGTCCCTTTCTATAAGGTCCATTAAATGTCCTACCTGGCATCATGCTACCTTTTTCCCACATTTTCTGCTGCATTTGTTGAGCTTTTTGCTGCATTTGTTCTCTCAACTGCTGTTGTTCTTCGGTATCTTGTGTCTGATGCATTTTTTCCCTAAGAGCTTTCATCTCTTTCATGAATGCTTCTTGTTCTTGCATCATTTCTTGTTGTTGGGCCATCCGTTTTTGCATCATTTCTTGATGCTGTACCCTTTGTTTTTCCATCATTTCTTGTTGTTGGGCCATCCGTTTTTGCATCATTTCTTGCTGCTGTACCCTTTGCTTTTCCATCATTTCTTGCTGTTGGGCCATCTGCTTTTCCATCATTTCAAAATGCTGTGGCATAGTACCAGCGTCAGATGTTGACATAGCAGGTGGAGCAGATGGTGGTACTGCTGGAAATTCTAGCGTATTTTCTGCCAAAACACCGGGGCTAGTGAGTGCTAGTGAAATGAGAGCAGGTAACACATATTTTTTCATCAGAATTTTCCTTTGTGTTGCATTATTAAAAATTTATAGAATAACCCTTCAGTGTGAAGTAAAAAAAACT
>JAUCGK010000441.1 GCA_030378085.1 Candidatus Parabeggiatoa sp. HSG14 | reverse complement strand
TGTTGGAGTCCAAACCTTCAGGTTTGGCTGATTCAAATTAAAATCAAAGACTTCCAAACCTAAAGGTTTCGAGGTTTAAGTTTTTGCGCGCAAAAACTTACAACCTCGAAAGGACTCCAAGGCTTAAGTTAATGGCATTGCAGCGAAAGCGTTGGAACGCATTTTGTGACGATCCAGCGTCACTCTTTATAAAAAAGCATTAACATTTATCAAGAGACTGAGTAGTTACATTTTTACTAACGCATTTTTATGGCAACAAAATAATTCATTATACTGTCTTTATTATAACTGATTTTTTATTTCTCATTTATTATTTAAATTTTCATAAAAATTATGGCTAATTCCAACTCTATGATGGTTATTTTTCCCTATCGTCATCAAGGCACTTGGATGTTTGATGATGAACGTGTCGATCTTGTGCAAGAGCCTTTTATTGAAGGAATGCCAGAAATCATTGATATTTTTGTTCAGAATATTCCTAATGCATCGAAAGGTTTCAAATTGTTATTTTCCGACAATCCTTTCCCTGGATATCAAGCTGAACTTGTATGGATTAGAGAAGATTGTGGGGGAAATTGGTATTGTTGGAAAACCTATCACTTGGAAGGGTGGCTATGTCCCGCTTTGTTCAAATATTTTAATGAAGCACCACAACATATTTACTGTAAAGCAGAACAAAAAACGGATTAATTATGGAAACATCTACACAAACAACTAAAATTAGGCTTGATAAATGGTTATGGGCTGCGCGTTTTTTTAAAACCCGTAGCTTGGCAACTGATGCGGTTAACGGCGGTAAAGTCCGTCTCAATCAACAACGTAGCAAACCAGCTAAGGAAATACATCTTGGTGATGAACTCACAATACGCACTGGCTATGTTGATCGCACAGTAATAGTGCAAGGGTTATCTAAGCAACGTCGTCCTGCCAAAGAAGCCGTCTTATTGTATGAAGAAACGGCAGAAAGTATTGAAAATCGTGAACAAACTTCAGAACTCCATCGTCAAGCGGCTGCAACACGTCCACGCGGTATGGGACGACCCACTAAAAAAGAGCGTCGCACAATTCATCGGTTTACTAGAGATACTGCTAGTTCTAAAGAGAGTACAACAGACTAATGAAATAAACGATTCCGTATGATTCAAAAAGGTAAATGCCAAAAAATTAATAGAAAAAATTCCCCTCCTTAAATTAAGGAGGGAAATTGGGAACGGTATTTTATTTTTTGTGGGTTTATATCATTGCTCATTTGAGGCTGTGTTCAATTATAACAATAAACACAATATGAACGAGGAGGTAACCAACCTGTAATGCGTTCATTAAATTGACAATCATTGAGACTACAACGATCCTCATAAACACAACTGATACAACTTTCTACGAATACCCATTCATCCTGGCAATCTGAAATTTTAACAATTAAACCACCAGAACCTTCACGTTTATTTTTATATTTGTATTTAACCGGTGATTTTCGTGAAGGTTTATTATAGAACGTGATTTGATCGCCTTTTTTTGCAATAGCGGCAACTGCGGCAGTATCATAAACCCATGCTTCTTGAGCAAAATTTACATAATCTGAGGGACTTTTCTTTTCTTTACCCCGATTATTTGTAGACATTGTAAAACTTGGATAAAATTTATCAATTCTAACCCAATTATTTTGGATATCGACAATGTGAACACCCGAAGAATTTCTTGTTCTTCTGGGAAAATATAGAACAATATCCGAAAGCAATGATTTATTACCTTGCCAGGGTTTATCCCAAACAGCTATCATATTAGGATGGTGATAATATGGACTTTCTTTGGTAGCGGCTTCTTCAATCATTGCAAAAACATCACAACGATTATTTGTTGTGGCTGTGTTTGAGATTTTTATGACTTCAGCGTATGCATTTCCCAAAAAGAGTATTAATGCAATTGAACATGTAGTAATGCTTTTCATATTTATTATCAAGTTTCCTAAACGAAAATTTGCATTTTAGCATTATCTAATCATAGTGTAAAGATTATGAATGAACCACAAGAATTTATGTGTGGGTTTAAATTATTTACTGATGTTACGCATTGCACTTCAGTTGGCAAAATGAATTTTATGAGGGATTGCACTTTAGTTGGCAAAATGAATTTTAAACGAAAGTTTGGAAGCTATCTGCGTAACATCAATTATTTATTTCAATTAGTTAAATATTTCGGAGTGCAAAATTTATTTTGCGAGGGATTGCACTTTAGAATTTTAAACGAAAGTTTGGAAGCTATCTGCGTAACATCAGTTATTTATCAAATAAAGTATAAATTTTGTTCGTAGATTCATGCAAAGTACGCATTGTACTTCTTATTAAAGTGTGTCACATTTTATCAATATTATATTACCAATTACCAATTATAAAATGAAAAATCAGTTAAACCAATTAGGAAAAGAAAAAAAACCGTTTTTGTTTATAATTGATTTTGACGTTAAAAATTTTTATATTGCGCCATTCAATAAATTAGAAAATCTACTTTTTTCGATAGATGGTATTTCTAATGTGATATCAACAAGTTCTATTTTATCAAAGAAAAAAATACAGCTTATTGCAAAAAATGTACCAAATATTCCAACTGGCCTTTTTCAAAGAAAAAAAATTGTACTCTCAAAAAAAAAGTCATCAGTTTAGCGCGATATACAGTTGCTTTTAATCGTGTTATTAAAGAAATGACTGAAGGCAATACCTACCTGATAAACTTAACTTTCCCTACCGAAATAGAAATAAATGCTTCATTATTAGATATTTTTCTTGTTAGTCAAGCTCCTTTTAAACTTTATTTTCAAAATAAATTTGTTACCTTTTCACCCGAAAGATTTATTAAAATTGAAAATAATCAGATTAAAACTTATCCCATGAAAGGCACCATTAATGCGCTTGTTCCTAATGCAATAGAAAAAATATTAGCTGATGAAAAAGAAAAAGCAGAACATACTATGGTTGTCGATTTGCTGAGAAATGATTTATCAATCATGGCAAAAAAAGTGACTGTTAATAAATTCAGATACATAGATAAAATAAAGGCGGGTGACAAAACACTGTTACAAGTCAGTTCAGAAATTTCAGGGATTTTAGAAAAGAATTGGCATGAAAAAATTGGCGACATTCTGTTTTCACTACTACCCGCTGGCTCAATTTCTGGTACTCCCAAGAGAAAAACTATCGAAATCATTAACACCGTTGAAGGTTATCAGAGAGGATTTTTTACAGGTATATTTGGTTATTTTGATGGGAACAAATTAGATAGTGCAGTAATGATTCGTTTTATAGAAAAACAAGGAGACAAATTGATTTACAAAAGTGGGGGAGGTATTACCATTGACAGCAATGTTACAAATGAATATAAAGAAATGTTAGAAAAGATTTATATACCAAGATAAGGGAGAGGAAAGAAAAAACTTTATTTTTTAGATACATAGAGACGCACAGCTGTGCGTCTTGCGTGAAATAAATAAAATTTAAATGTAGCAAAGTAGAATTAAATAATAATTATCTAAAAATATTTTTTATTTTATCTCCCCCTTTCCCCCCTTTCTTAATTTTTTTTATTTTTTTCCATATCTACGACGGAATTTATCCACACGCCCAGCAGTATCAATAATTTTTTGTTGCCCTGTATAAAAAGGATGACAAGCTGAGCAAACTTCAATTTGTAAATCTTTTTTTACCGTTGATCGGGTAACAAAAGTATTGCCACAACTACAAGTAACGTTAATTTCTTGGTAAGCAGGATGAATGTTGGGTTTCATAATATTTTAAGTCTCAAAGTGTTACGTTATACTTAGTGATCACGTTTTTAATCTGATAATAATAACGACTAAAGATTATATATAACAAGAAATTAAAATCGTTAACTACAAGG
This sequence comes from Candidatus Parabeggiatoa sp. HSG14, assembly GCA_030378085.1. Taxonomy (GTDB): domain Bacteria; phylum Pseudomonadota; class Gammaproteobacteria; order Beggiatoales; family Beggiatoaceae; genus Parabeggiatoa. The sequence goes on along the minus strand of JAUCGK010000441.1, from coordinate 6,877 downwards.
ATTGTATATAAAAGAGGATTTAAACATATGATTTCCCATCCCTATTTTTATACAATTCCCTATATACAATCTTTAAAGTAGTTAGGGTTTTAAATCCTTTTTTATCTCTCCATATGTAGTTATCAATCTTTGCCGTTATTGTTTGGCTTTAGAAAAAAACTTGATCATTGAGTTATATGGGGATTTCAATCGTTGCCGAAATAATGACTCAAAGGGAGTTGGAAAAAATAAACTTTCGCTCCCCTTTACAAAAGTGGGGAATTCCCTCCTTTCTTAAAGTGTGGGGTTCTTGTTCCCTAATACGATTAAAAATCCAATTTTCCAAAAAATATCTTGGACACTTTTATTACAAATTTTACTAAAAACCGTCTATTACAGCAAGTATTTCTTATTTTTGTCTTTTTCCTTCTCAAATTTATGATAAAGTAACGTAATACCTAACTTTAATTTTATAACCGATTAATTTTTATAGTTTCTAAAGCGATAGCGTATTTACCAAAAGGACAAGTCAATAAAATCAGTTGGTTAAAAAAGTTGAGTACAGCATTAATTATCAGGAGTCCAAACTTTACTTTGGCTCGCCTAAGATAAATTTTGGACACCTGCCTCATTATTTTACAGCCTATTATTTTGAAACCACCCACCATGCAACAAACCATTACTTTTGATATTGATTTAATCCGTCGTTATGACAAAGCAGGACCCCGTTATACTTCTTATCCTACTGCCATACAATTTCACAGCGGCTTTAATGAAACCACTTATCGTGAATACGCGCAACAGAGTAATGCTACACCATTAAAACCCTTATCATTGTATGTACACCTCCCATTTTGTGATACGGTCTGCTTTTATTGTGCCTGTAATAAAATCGCGACTAAAAACCGTAGTCTTACCAATCCTTATTTAAGCCATATTTATCGTGAGCTTGCTTTACAAAGTGCATTATTTGATCGTGAACGTGTTGTCACCCAGCTACATTGGGGCGGTGGCACACCCACGTTTATCAGTCATGCTGAAATGCGCGAATTAATGGGGGAAATAGATAAAAATTTTCGATTGCTCAAAGATGATACTGGTGAATATTCTATTGAAATCGATCCACGAGAAACCCGATCTGATACTATCGCCTTATTGCGAGAAATTGGTTTTAATCGCATGAGTTTAGGTGTACAAGATTTCAACCCCAAGGTACAAAAGGCAGTTAATCGTATTCAATCTGAAGAACAAACCTTTGCTGTATTAGAGAAAGCTCGTTGCGAAGGTTTTAAATCTGTCAGTATTGATCTTATTTATGGTTTACCACATCAAAGCACAGATTCTTTTTCAGAAACCTTAGACAAAATTATTGCTGTCAAACCAAATCGTTTATCTGTGTTTAACTATGCCCATTTGCCTACTATCTTTAAACCACAACGACGCATTAACGAGACGGACTTACCGAGTCCAGCAGAAAAATTAACCATTTTACAACAAATGATTAGCCAATTAACGGATGCGGGTTATGTCTATATTGGTATGGATCATTTTGCGTTGCCAGACGATGAATTAGCACTCGCCCAACGTAACGGTACTTTGTATCGCAATTTTCAAGGTTATTCCACTCATGCTGACTGTGACTTAATCGGATTAGGTATTACTTCCATCAGCAAAGTCGGCGATAGTTACAGTCAAAATGTCAAAACGCTAGAAGAATACTATCCACAAATTGAAGCGGGACACATTCCCGTCTTTCGAGGAGTTGGGTTAAATGCAGATGACAAACTACGTCGCGCTATTATTACACAACTCATTTGTCATTTTACCTTAGATATAGCTGCCATAGAAAAAGAATATCAAATTGATTTCAAAGCGTATTTTGCAAAAGAATGGGTGGAATTAGAAGCGTTACAGACAGATGGTTTATTAAGGCGGGATGATCAACGGATTGATATTTTACCAGCCGGAAGACTGTTAGTACGTAATGTTTGTATGACGTTTGATATTTACTTACGTCAAAACAAGGAACAACGATTTTCTAAAGTAATTTGAACAACGGAGTTCAAAGCTTTAGCTTTGGAATGCCCAAACCTAAAGGTTTGGACTCCAATAATCAATTACCACTTCCACAATTTTATTGTATTATCTCCACTGCCTGAGGCAATGTATTGATTGTCAGGGCTAAAAGCCACTGAAAACACTGAGTCTTTATGTCCTTCCAACGTACTCAATAATTGATTGTTTTCCATGCTCCATAGAAAAATAGTGGCATCCTCATTACCTGTTGCTAAAAATTGACCATCTATATTGAAAGCAAGCGCAAATACCACATATTGAAACCCTCTTAAAGTCAGTAATGATTTACCTTGATTCACATTCCATAACTTAAATGTTTTGTCTTGGCTTGCTGAGGCAAGGCGGCTACCTTCAGAATTTAAGGCCACTGCAAACACAGAACCTTGATGCTTTTTTAAAGTGCGTTGCAATGAGCCACTATTCACATCCCATAGTTTAATCGTTTTATCAAAACTCCCTGATACAAGAAGTTGATTGTCGTGACTAAAAGCTAATGACCATACAGCATCGTCATGTCCTGTCAATGTGCGTAAGTATTTTTTTGGATTAATTTGCCATAATGTGATGGTTTTATTCCAATTTCCAGTTGCAAGTAGGTTACCATCTGAACTAAAGGCAAGTACATTGATAGGACTACTGTTCTTGTCTTGTAAAGTATCAATTAATTTACCATTGCTTACCTTCCATAATTTAATCGTTCTATCCCAACTGCCCGATGCAAGTAATTGACCAGAAGGATTAAACACAACGGAAAGTACCGCATTTTTATGGCCTTGCAGTGTATGTAATAGTTTACCGTTAGAGACTTTCCAAAGTTTGATGGTTTTATCCATACTGGCAGAAGCCAGTAATTGACTATCAGAGCTAAAAGCAACTGACCATATAGCATCTTTATGTCCTTGTAAAGTAGATAATGCTTGAACTGGTCGTTTTGAATTTTGAACAATGGTTTTCTTGCCGATAGATGGTAGAATAAAATCGTAGTTTATCCCTATATAGAAAAGTATTAAAATAATGGTTATAAAGACAATACTTATAAAGGTGAAAAGGTGACGGGGCATAAAATGAACTTTCTTAAATTTGTCCAGATAAATTTTGGTTTTTGACTAAGACTATCTCAATTTTCGATGAAAAACAGAAAATTTTTCTGGAATAAAAATAAAGTGAAAAAGGAATGTGATGTCCTTGCTATACTAAAAAAAGAACTTCAACATAGAAGAAAAGTGACAATATTGGAGTTCAAAGCAAAGCTTGGTACGAGGTACTTTAGGCTTCGCTTTAAGAAGCAAAAGAACGAACTATTTAGAACTATCTTTTCTTTTTTCCTTAGGAATGGGATCTGAAGCAAACACTAAAAGTAATCCAATCAAAGGAGTTAACAAGATAGAACCAAAAAAATACCCCCAAAATCCCATTTTTCGATTTTTTCCTAAAATCCCAACAATAAAACTTAAGACAACAATAATAGCAGTTAAATATAAATGAGGCATAAAGTTATTTCTCAACGAGTTGGCTTTTTTTTGTATTCAATTTTTTTATTTTATACGATGTAATTGTAATAACAACACGACGATTCTGTGCGCGGCCTTTTTCTACTTTGTTTGAGACAAAAGATTGACTGCTCCCTTGACCTGATATAGTGATTTTGTCATTAGATATACCTTGATTAATCAAGTATTGGGCAACACTGTTAGCACGTTTTTTAGACAATCCCTGATTTTTTTTAGATTTAGCCTCCTCCTTTGAATCACTATGTCCCACTAGCTCTATGCTTTCTATATGATTAAACCCAATTTGATTTTTAAGTTCGTCAATCAATTTATCAAGTGTTGACCAAATTTCTGGGGTTAATTCAAACTGATTGGGCGCAAAACTGTTATTTCCCAATATGATGATATTGGGCTTATCCTTGATAGCACATCCATTTTCATTAATAGCAACACCCAAAGGTGTACTTAAACACGAATCTTTATAATCAAGTAAACCATCCTTGTCTACATCTTTTGGACAACCCACAGAATCGACACCTTTTTGAATAGTTAACTGTGTACTTCGAGGACAATTATCCCTGTAATCAGGGATACCATCTTCATCATAATCTTTTGGACAGCCTTTTTTCTCAGGATTTTCTAATTCAACTCCTTTGGAAATTTCTTTAGAAGTATTATTTGGACACTTATCTTCTTTATAATGAACACCATCTTCATCTTTATCGAAATTATAGTCATTTTTAAACTGCTCAACACATTTTTTCTGATGAGGTTTGAAAATCGGATAACCTTGAGTATTAATTTCCCCTTCATTCTCAAGCTCAAATTTTTCTTCTATATTCTCAAATTTTCCATTACACAATACCTTTAAATGGAGTTTTTTACCTTCCAATTCACCGTTTTGTTTAAACTGATAATTGCCTGTTACCCCTGTCCAAGGTGACATATATCGTAAATGAGTAGCAAATTCTATTGGGACAGCAGATTGTGCTTTTTCCATCGCATGGACCAATAAATAGAGAATATCATATCCAAGTGCTGCCCATTTATCGGGTTCTTCTTTTTTATATTCTTTTTTAAATTTTTCAATAAATTTTTCCATTGATCTTGTTGATTTATTAAATACTGTAGGTACTATGAGTCCTTGAGCATTTTTTCCAGCTATTTTCCATGTTTTAGGGGATTCCAAAGCATCTCCTCCTATAATAATGCCTTTAACACCCATACGACGGCTTTGTTTAATAAATTCTCCACCTGTCGTACTCCCAGTTGATAAAAAAATAGCATTAAAGTCTTTTTTCTTTAATTCGGAAACAATTTGTGTAAAATCGTTTCTTTTGGGAGAAAACGAACGTCGAAAAACAAGATGAATTTTTTTCTGGTTAGCACTTTTGAGAAATGAGTCTGCTAACTCTTCACCATAAGCACTTCGGTCATTTAAAATTACAACACTTTTATAACCCATATTGGCACAATAGTTCGCCATTTTTTTTCCCATTTCCGCATTGTTAGGCATCGTCCGAAATACATAATCAAAATTATGACTTAAAAGCAAAATGCTCGTTGAAGCCGGTGGAAAAAATACAATACCATGATACTGATAGGTGATTGAAGCTGGAATAGCAACAGAGGAAGAACGATGCCCAATGACAGCCACAACTTCCGGTAATACGGCTATTGACCGAGAAAGAACACGGGTACCTTGACGCAATTTTAAGGGGGACATAATTGATTTAATTGAACTATTTTGTTCATAAATTGTAATCTGTCTGCTCTCAAATTTTTCCTGTCCATTTTCTCCCTTAAACTTAACTTTCACTCCCCCTGCATTAATTTCTTTTTTAGCGAGTTGAATACCTTTGAGCAAGCCATTATCTTCTAATGCCCATACCACACTAATATAGATATCACTTTGACTACTTCTTGCCATTTCTTGCCGTTTTTTCTTAGAATCTTTGTAGGAATCGCTACAACCTTCTACTACAAACAGGGTTATAATAACTAGGAAAAATTTTATCAATTTCATCGTTGTTGCTTAATATTGTTGAGTTTTTATAAAGATAAAAATTAATGGGTTAAATACTTTTTAAGAGCAATTTATAGGAAAATAAAATACCAGTGTTCCTTCCTTTATAAAACGGTGAAGGTGGAAGATTTTTTGGTACATTTATTTTTACGCAATTCCCTAACGACTACCTCCTAAAATTACTGGCAAACCTTCTTCGCCAGCACCAATGATGATAACTTTGGCATTTTCAGATTTTGCAATTTCCAAGGTAGCCTGTATACCATTCCATTTTATGAGTTTTTCATCAAGAGTTTCAGTGACAATTCTTTGGTAATTTTGGATACCTGTGGCTTCAATTTCTTTTCTTTTAGCTTCTTCTTCTTCTTTTAAAATCCTAAAAACATAAGCTTGATGTTGTTGTTCTTCTACCAATTTCTTTTCAATAGCTTTTTGAATGGAGGGAGGTAATTCAACGGCCCTGATAATGACATCATTCACTTTAAGAAATTTTTGTCCTGCTTCTTCCAATGCTTGGAGAATAATTTTAGTGATAATACCCTCTTTATTCACATAAATATCTTCCGGTTGGAGATGGCCTATACTTTTACGTAATACGGATTCTATTTGAGGAATAAGAATCGTATTAACATAATTTGGTCCCACTTGTTGATGGAGTACAGCTACAGTATCGTATTCTGGACTAAAACGAATAGCCAATTTTAATTTGATAGGTAATCCTCGATTAGTCAACACCTCAAAGTCATGCATGACGTTTTGAATTCTTACATTATAAATGTACATAGTATCCCAAGGAAAAACAAAGTGAAGTCCTTCGGAATACACGTAATCAGTCTCAGTTCCAAAAATACGCCAATATTTAACACCAGCTTCACCAGATTGGAGGGTAACGAAAATACGTGACCAAAAAAAAACGATCACCAACATTAGTATGAGTGCGATTACTATCAAGAAGGGTAATTTCTGTTTTACCCAATAGCTAAAATGGTCAAAACCTTCCAAAATTTTTTTCTTCATTTTTTAAGCGTTAAAAATTTTTCACGAAACTTTATGTAAGGAATTTTTGTAATTCCGCTTTTTTGAAAGCGAATAGGGTCAGATGATTAATAAAATTATCCAATGAAGAAAAGAAACTAAATTTTAAGTTTCTGGTAAAAATTTAGCTTTCTACGGCTTATAATTTTCAAAGGTTGTCCTATCCACTAAACTACATCAAGTAGTCACTATTAAGAGTTTTCAATTTAACGGATTCTACACCGAATGTGATCGTTAAGTACAAATTTGCAAATATTAATTTATCAATTTA
>JAUCGK010000184.1:5577-10788 GCA_030378085.1 Candidatus Parabeggiatoa sp. HSG14 | reverse complement strand
ACTAAATACTAAGATAAAAATTTGAACTTTAAAGTAAAGATGCTATATTTTATTATAGTATAGTATAGTAATTTAATAAGGGAGATTTATCCTATTATAAAAAATCTGATAAGTTTAAAAAACCTGTCAGGTTTATACCACCACCATTCACTTAACGAGGTTTTTATGAAATTTTCCAATTTCACTAAAAACAAATATATAACACGCTATACATCATTAACAGCGATGTTATGTATTTCTCTAGGTATCACCTCCCCAACACAGGCGGAGGATTGTCAGCCTAGTTATAGCTTATGGGATGCAACTTTGCATTTACCCTGTCTTGATTGGTTGTCTGATCCGGCATCGCGTACTGTGTATCAAGCTGATTTAATATTAGAAGATGCGGACACCTTTTTATATCGGTGGGGGACTAAAACCCTGTTAGATAATCCGAGTAGCCAAATCGGTGCGATTTTCAATGTCACCAATAACAGTCTGTATATTCCCACGCTTTCTGTGCAAACTGCCCCGGGGATTACCCAGCCTTATGAAGTCACTTTTCAAGCCAGTGCGGAGGGTGTGTTAAGTGTTACCTTAGCCAAACCACTGCTGACACAAGACAATACTCGTCCAACGGCAACCTCCTTTTCTGTCTCATTGTCGCCTGATGATTTGACTCAAAAATCCTATCAAGCCATCCAACTTACAGGCACAGATGACGATAATGACACTCTAGCCTTTGAATTACTGGCAGCATCTTCTGATACAGGTTATACGGTGGCGTATATTGATCCCATTTCGCAAACGTTATATGTCGTCATAGAAGATAAGTTTTTCGGAACGATTGAACTGCCTTATCGAGTGACAGATGGCAAAATATTCAGTACCCCCGCCACCGTGAAGTTAACTGTAGAAAATGTAGCGGCTGATAGTTCTTTGAAATTAGGTAGTCAAAGAATTGGTGCCCGTGAGTTTGCGGGATTTAATATGAAAAAATCAGATAAGCGATCATCACCCGAATCAGGTAGTACGGAATCCACTTTACCAACCCGTGTGGATTTAAGCAGTAAATTCCCAACGCCCCGTGATCAAGGGGAGCAGAGTAGTTGTGTGGGATGGTCTGCGGCTTATGTTAAGAGCTATCACGAGGCTTTGGAAATGGGATGGCCTTTAAATCAGGATGAACAGATATTTAGTCCTGCGTTTATTTACAACAACATCAATGGTAAATCGGATTATGGGGCTAAAATTTCCGATGGTTTAGATATCCTTGTAAAAAAGGGCGCGGCAACGTTATCAACCATGCCTTATGATGCAACCTTTGGGGCTTATCTTAAACAACCTAGTGATGCTGCCAAAGCAGAGGCAAAAAACTACAAAGCCGATGCTTGGGGTGTTTTAAAAACCAGTGATGATGTCAAAACCGCGTTGGCAAATCGTCAGCCCGCTATTGTGAGTATGGCGGTTTATGATACCTTTAAAAATCTCAAAGGCGAAAATTCAATTTATAACACCAGTGGCACTTATTTAGGTGATCATGCGGTGGCAATTGTCGGTTATGATGATGAGTATGCAGGGGGTGCCTTTAAAATCATCAACTCATGGGGGACTGAATGGGGAGACAAAGGCTTTTTTTGGGTGCCTTTTGATTTCCTGTCCACAGCCGTAGAAATCAATGGAGAAGAAGTAGGCACACTCTTTAACGGTGCTTATATGTTGTTGGATAAGAAAAATGGCAAAGCAGTCTCTTATGAAGCACCCTCAGCATCTATTGTTGGTAAAGAAGAAATGGCAAATTTACCTAATTTAACAGTCATGGATTGGCAAGCAGAGTATGATCCGCAACGTTGGGGACAAGGTCAAATACAATATAAGGTAGCAAACACTGGCACAGCGGTTCTCTCTGCAAATAAAACCGTATGGGTGGATGTTATTCTAACGGATGAAGCGACAGTATCTGCCGAAGATTATGCCGCTGGCGAATTTTATTACCTTGTCAGTGAAGAAATCTCAACGCAATTAGCATCAGGTGAAGCTGCAATTCGTGATGCAAGCAACCCGCTTCCATTTTCATTTGGTGGAGAAATCCCTGAAGGAACGTATTATCTACATCTGATTGTTGCGGGTATGGATAATCAAAGCGGTGACTTTTTGGAAGAGTTGAATATGGATGATAATGTCAAATCTTCTGAGACTACTATAACTCTATTGCCTAGCGACTTGCCGAATTTAGCGACTGCTTTTTGGTATGCTGAATGGCATCCACGGGAAAAATTGGGTTGGTTAACCTATTCTATTGTTAATGATACTGACACAGAAGTTGAAGCGGATATTGATTGGGAAATCAAGTTGGTGTTATGGAAAAATGATAGTGAATATACCATTTGGCGCGAAACCGTCACTGATACTTTTTTGCCAGCGGGAGAAAATTTTGATCCAGAAGAACAAGATTATCCCTTTAGCTTACCTGAAGAAAATGAGCAAGGCTTTTTTGATATTCGTTACGATGTTGACGGTAATCAAATTCCGAGTGATCGATACGAGTTGGTATTCAAGTTAGATGGTGGTGACAAAGGCTTTGAATCTGGAACTAGCAAAGTCAAAGAGTCTGACGAATATGACAACACTTCTCATAGTGGTATATTTGTGGGTGTTAAACCACCACTTAGTGGTCAAAAACCTTCATATCTACCCGGTACTGGTGAAAAAACTCGCCCTGGTGGTGAACAACCTGCACCTCCTCCTAGTGACACGGAAACACCTGTGTCACCTACTACACCAGAACCACCTATTGTGACTGAACCAGCACCCACTACACCAGAACCTCCTGTTGTGAATGAACCATCACCCACTACACAAGAACTGCCTGTTGTGAATGAACCACCACCCACTACACAAGAACCGCCTGTTGTGAATGAACCACTTCCAGAAGAGGGAACTCAACCACCTGAAGAGGGAGAACCACTCCCGCCAGAAGAAGGTATACAACCTGCACCTGATGGGGGAGAAACAACACAACCCGCAGAACCTAAGGGTGAAATAACAACACAACCCGCAGAACCTACTGGTGAAACAACAACACAACCCGCAGAATCTAAGGGTGAAATAACAACAGAACCCGCAGAATCTAAGGATGAAATAACAACTCAACCCGCACCTACTGGAGAAACAACCCAACCAGCTCCTCGTCAAGGGATGAGAATCAGTGATGATGTTATCAAGGCTTATAATTATATGCCTCGTTTGATGACACGTAAAAATCGGGAACGTATGGGTAATCGTTCAGCAACTCAACCAGAATGTGTTTTTGCTAAAACAATACGTTCTAAAACGCAAGAAATCACTCCGATTGATATGATGACTCATTTACCCGTTGTTGAGGGAGGATGTGGTTCTCAATAGGAAATACTAAGAAATTTCGGGAATCGTACCTCATTCTCGAAACAACAGAACCTCACTTTGTTATCGTTCCCAAGTTTTACTTGGGAACGCACTGTCAAGAAGCTTTGCTTCGTTTGTTGGGAACGCACTGTCAAGAAGCTTTGCTTCGTTTGTTATCGTTCCCAAGTTTTACTTGGGAACGCACTGCCAAGAAGCTTTGCTTCGTTTTCTCCCATCCAACGTTAACAAAGGCGCATATTGACTTGGACGACGATCTCGGAATATTCCCCATCCTGTCCGTAGAGCTTCTATTTCATCTAAATCAAAATGTGCTAACAACACTGTTTCCTCCTCCCTTCCTGCCTTTTGAATAATTTCACCGGTTGCACCAATAATCAGTGATGTGCCATAAAAGCTGATCTCACAACTTTCCCCAATTTCTTTCCCTATCCGATTAGAAGCAATTACCGGCATTAGGTTTGCGGCTGCATGTCCTTGCATGACTCGTTGCCAATGTTCAGAGGAATCTATGTGGGAGGCTTGTGGTTCTGAACCTATTGCAGTGGGATAAAATAATAATTCCGCGCCTTGTAATGCCATAGCCCGTGCGGTTTCTGGAAACCATTGGTCCCAACAAATCCCCACGCCTATCACGCCATAGCGCGTTTGCCAAACTTTAAAGCCGGTATCTCCTGGATTAAAATAAAATTTTTCTTGATAACCAGGACCGTCGGGAATGTGGGTTTTGCGATAAACACCCAATTGACGACCATCTGCATCAATTACCATGACAGAATTGTAATAAGCATTATTCGCCCGTTCAAAAAAACTGATAGGGAGAACAATTTTAAGGGAGGCAGCTAATTGACTAAAGCGTGTAAGTAGCGGGTGGTTTTTGGCGGGTTTAGCGAGGGCGAAGTATTCTTCTTTTTGGTCCTTGCAAAAGTAGGGCGTTTCAAACAGTTCTTGAAGCAGAATAATTTTTGCACCTTCAAGCGCAGCACGATGCACTAATGCCTCAGCTTTATCAAGATTCTCTGCAATATCCCAAGTACACACCATTTGAGTGGCTGCAACAGTTATTGGAGTCATAAGATTGAAGTTCTCAAGACTTTCCAGGTTTTTAAACCTTAGTAAGTCTTAAATTTAATTACTGTCCCAACTCTAAATTGTTCAAATAGCCTTTTAATGTCAATGCCCGTTCTTTGGTAATATCTGCTTTTTTGGAGAGTGCTATTGGAATCCACATAGAACCTTGTAGTAAACCATAGACAGCATCTATCGTTTCCATTTCAGCATCTCGATATTTGAGCCAGGCTCTTTGTGCGTTTCTGAGGACTTTTTTGCCAGGTTTATCCAATTTTTTCATGAGGGATTTATAGACTTGATTGAGTTCAGAATCCCACATTTCATAAGCTTGATTATGGCAATTCATCATATCAACTGTGATATTGCTTTTGTCAAGACAGGCTTCTTCCAAATTATCAATGGGATGTTTTTCTTGTGCGACACTGACAGCCATAGTCAGGCTCAAAGAAATAGCGACTAACACGGAACTGACATTCCATAAAATTGCTTTTTTGGACATGTTTTTGTTTCCTTTAAGTATAAATAACTATAGGGATTGTATATTAAGAAAGAATCAAAGGGAGATGTTACAAAAACTTTAAAACCTTTAACTACAGGGATTGTATATAATAAAGGATTACGGGAGATAAATCAATCAAAACAAAACTCAAGATAACAAAACCTTTAACTACAGGGATTGTATATAAGAAAGGATTATGGGAGAGGAATTAATCAAAACAAAACTCAAGATAACAAAACCTTTAACTACAGGGATTGTAT
>JAUCGK010000184.1:0-5477 GCA_030378085.1 Candidatus Parabeggiatoa sp. HSG14 | reverse complement strand
GATAACAAAACCTTTAACTACAGGGATTGTATATAAGAAAGGATTATGGGAGAGAAATCAATCAAAACAAAACTCAAGATAACAAAACCTTTAACTACAGGGATTGTATATAAGAAAGGATTATGGGAGAGGAATTAATCAAAACAAAACTCATGATAACAAAACCTTTAACTACAGGGATTGTATATAAGAAAGGATTACGGGAGAGGAATCAATCAAAACAAAACTCAAGATAACAAAACCTTTAACTACAGGGATTGTATATAAGAAAGGATTATGGGAGATAAATCAATCAAAACAAAACTCAAGATAACAAAACCTTTAACTACAGGGATTGTATATAAGAAAGGATTATGGGAGAGGAATCAATCAAAACAAAACTCATGATAACAAAACCTTTAACTACAGGGATTGTATATAAGAAAGGATTATGGGAGAGGAATTAATCAAAACAAAACTCATGATAACAAAACCTTTAACTACAGGGATTGTATATAAGAAAGGATTATGGGAGAGGAATTAATCAAAACAAAACTCAAGATAACAAAACCTTTAACTACAGGGATTGTATATAAGAAAGGATTATGGGAGAGGAATTAATCAAAACAAAACTCATGATAACAAAACCTTTAACTACAGGGATTGTATATAAGAAAGGATTACGGGAGAGGAATTAATCAAAACAAAACTCATGATAACAAAACCTTTAACTACAGGGATTGTATATAAGAAAGGATTACGGGAGAGGAATTAATCAAAACAAAACTCAAGATAACAAAACCTTTAACTACAGGGATTGTATATAAGAAAGGATTATGGGAGAGGAATTAATTCAAAATGAACACTCCACAATATGAGCGCATATCGTTAAAAAACCACTGATAAAATCCTTTATTATATACAATCCCTGTAGTTAAAGGTTTTTCAGAGGGAGTGGAAATAAAGTACAACGAATCTGAAAAAACCACAACGAATTTTCCATTATTTTTTATTCGTTGTTTTCTTTTCAAATTCGCTGTACTCAATCACCTATAACGACTCGCAACGGGCATCAAGAAACTTTTTAGCCCAAGCCCATCTTGGTTTCAATCACCTATAACGACTCGCAACAACGTTACGCCAAACATTGGGTTATCACATGTGGAAGTTTCAATCACCTATAACGACTCGCAACATGTTGATTTTGAAACGGACGATGCTGTTATTGAAATTGTTTCAATCACCTATAACGACTCGCAACCAGTTTAGTCGTTTTGGGTTTTGAGTCCTCAATCAATGTTTCAATCACCTATAACGACTCGCAACCAATTGCGACTGAATGTCCATACGACGCTATAAGAAAGTTTCAATCACCTATAACGACTCGCAACCAATTCATCGCCCCGCAAAAATCCCTCCAAGTGAACGGGTTTCAATCACCTATAACGACTCGCAACCAGGCGATACGTACACCTACAAGGAAATGAGAAACCTGTTTCAATCACCTATAACGACTCGCAACCTTCTTTAATAATCTAAACAATATATGCCATTTAATGTTTCAATCACCTATAACGACTCGCAACCCCTCCATTTTATGCGGATTTTCATCATTCACCTCCTCTAAAAACATCCAAAAATCCTTAAAATACCCCATAATTTTACTACGACCCCCTGGGAATTTTATGTCACCGGGGGTTGTAGTAATAGTTAATCCCATAAAATAAGTACGATAATTTAAAATTGCTTGCATTAGCATTATTTTTAAGTGTAAAGTCGTTTTTCGGTTTAATACATTTTCTAAAGTGCCTGCATTGGCGTTTTTGCGAGTCGTTTTCTGGTGGCCATTAAAATACCTACATTGGTTAATGACATTACTATTTTTTTAAAGTGCCTGCATTGGCGTTTTTGCGAGTCGTTTTTTTTTGGTGTCATCATTTTTATAAAGTGCCTACATTGGCAAAATGATGAGAAAATATTTTACTTTGTTCATTTAACAAATGCAACTGATTTTATTTCTAATTTTATCACTGAATATTAAGTACAACGAATTACGTGGATAAACGAATTAAAGACGGTAATATTTTAAGAATTTTATATAATACAATGAGTTAATAAAATGAGTGTTGGATAAAATTCGTTTATCCACGTAATTCGTTGTACTAAACTGATAGGTGGTAAAATTTCTAATTAAGGTAACGGTTGTTGTTGTGTCATACAATGAATCCCACCACCGCCATAAAAGAGATTAAGCGCGTCAATGGGAATAACTTGATGATTTGGAAAAGATTTTATTATTATTTCTATAGCAGGTTTATCAGCAGGATCATTAAATATCGGCATAACAACGCCTCCATTAGCAATATAGAAATTCAGATAAGACAATGCTAAACGTAACCCCGCCTGACTATCACGCTGGGCAGGTTGTACTATTTCAATGATTTCTAATTTACGTCCTTTGGCATCGGTGGCGTGGCGGAGACGATGTAAATTATCTTGCAGCGCGGCATAATTACTGTCTTGCGGATCATGACAAGTCAGAGTTGCCACGACACCAGGACGTATAAAACACGCTAAAGTATCAATATGCCCCGCCGTCTCATCATCCTCCAAACCTTGCCCCAACCAAATTACTTGACGAATACCTAGATAGTCACGCAATAAAGTTTCCATATCGTGGCGCGTCAAGTGTGGATTACGATTAGGATTCAACAAACATTGTTCAGTCGTTAACGCCGTGCCTTCACCATCGACATGGATAGCTCCCCCCTCTAAAATAAACGGAGCTGCATAACGGGGTATTTCAGTATATTCTAATAATCGCCGCGCCAACACCGCATCCCTTTGATAATCCGCCAAATTTTCCCTATTCTCTCCCCACGCATTAAACTGCCAATCCACTCCCGCCACTCCCCCGCCGCCATCAATCACAAAAGTGGGGCCAGTATCGCGTAACCAAATATCATCTATAGGTAAAGTGACCATTTCAATATTAGCACCACACCATTGCACCGCTTGCTCCCTAAATTCTGGTAACACAATCATCTTAACAGGTTCAAAGCGAGCAATCGCATTAGCCACCGCCGCATAACTCGCATAAACCCGCGACAACTCAAAAGGCCAACTTTCAGCACGACTTAGCCAACCCATCCAACAACAACGGTGGGGATACCATTCAGCAGGCATATAAAAATGCTTATCATTAGGTGTATTCATAAGTATTTAGGAGTCCAAAATTTATTTTGGAAACAGGAGTCCAAAATTTATTTTGGAAATCTGCCAAACTAAAGTTCGGATTTCGGTGATTCATTGGGAGAAAAATCTGAATCATTGGATTTTCGTTTACCAGAATATTTTTTTGATCGTCGTCTTTTATGTGGATGTCGTGTTTTACGGGGACGACGTTTGAAGCGATAAAGGATGACAATTTTTTGCCAAATTTTCTGTGATAACCCCGTTGTGAGTGTTTCAATATCTTTTACTGCATTTAAAACCACAGTATCATCAAAGTGTTGAGCATATAAAGCGCCCATCTTTCCAACCAATGATAACATTTCTGTACAATAGTCGAGATACCGCGTTAATTGAAACGCATTCATTTCTGGGCGTGGCGATGAAGTTGTCCATTGTTTATGAGAAAAAACACGCTCAGGGTCTTTCACCAATTGATGCATATCAATGACATGTGCTAACACACGTAATTTGTGAAGTGCTGCCATCGCTCGATTTCGTTTTCTACGTATTTCAACAGTCATAAAAAAGAAAAGTGCAGCACCAACAAGTATGACTGTATTCATACCTGCCTCTAACAATCCTAACAAATCAACAAATCCAACTTCTTGAAAAGAGGAAAGATTGATGGTTGCGCCCATGCCCACTAAAAGGGTGACAACAATTAATGTAATAATCGCGCCCATGCCAACCCTGAGCATAATTTGCGGTTTTTGAATCCAAAGGCAACGTGATTGGGATTCTTTAGCAATGGTATGTAAATCTGTACACACTTGACAAAGTCCAGAATCAGGAAAACGTTCCTTCATTCGCTTCTCAAGCCGATCAATAGTTTCAATAATTTTACTGGGATCTAAATTAGGTTCCATTGATAGTTAATACTTTTATAATAGTTAATGGTTAATGGTTAATGGTTAATGTCTCGTTCCAACATGTATTTCGTGACGCTCCAGCGTTACTCCTTATAAAAAAAATATTTCTACATTGATGTTTGTAAAATAAGAGACTGAAGCAGTGACTAAATTTACAATGATTTATTCTATGATTTCTTTAAACAAATATCAATGAAATAAAGAAGTTGTATTAAATTGATATAAAGTCTGATGTGTTCCCTTACCTTTTTAAAAAGAGGTTGACATTAACCATTAATCATTAACCATTTTAAATGGAGTGTATTAATTTTTTGAAATTACCTAAGTATATGATGTACTATAAAATACGCTTACGTAATTTTGTTTACACTTTTCAAAGAGGCTAAAGTTACTCTAAAATGAAAGATATTAAATTATTGTTATATGTAGAAGAAGAAACAGATGTTGCTTTAGTGGAAAAAATTCTTCAAGTGGCTAAATACCCAGCTGAGCAAGTAAAAATTTTACCCGCTTGTGGTAAAAAGAATATGGCGCATTTTTTAAACCATTCATGGAAATTAAATGGGGTTAAATATGCTGCACTTGTCAATTTTGACTATCACACTGTTTTTGAGGCGGTAGAACAAGCAAAAAAACAACTTGGTGATCCAGACGCGGCAGTGTTCTGTGCCGTGCCAACTCTTGAAGCGTGGCTCTTTGCCGACATCGAAGCAGCTAAAAAAAATGCTTATAGTGAGCATGGACGTAAATTACTTGAAAGAATTCCTTTGCCTGAAGAAATACCTTATCCAACGCGACTTGCTTACGCTGTTTTTGGACAGAAAAAATATAAGGAATATGCTTTAAAAGTTTTCGAGAATTTTGATGTTCAAAAAGCGACTTCAAGATCGCCCTCTCTCAGAACATTTTTAGAAGGTGTAGGTAAACTTTTAGATGTTCAAAATATCCCCGTTGCTGATGTTTATGCCCGTAGTATGAATAGGGATATTTTTTCTAACTTATTAAGTGAAGTCTCATCGCCAGACACGATTGTTTACCGTGCAATGGAGGGTTCAGGTATAACCGCTGAAGAAATGTTAACCCATTTGCGAGAAGGCTCTCAAGTAGGACAACAATATGCCGTAGAAATACTACGCACAGCAAGAGATGTTCTGGCAAGAAAAGCACAAAATAGTAGAGGGCAATTGTAAAATTAGAGATTGGAAATTGGCGATATAGAATTGAGTAGAGACGCACAGCCGTGCGTCTCTACGTATCTCTCAAAACGTTTTATTAACTGATGTTACGCACTGTACTTCAAAAGTGAATACCAGAGTAGTGCAAAATGAAATTTTGCTGATTGTAACAGATTTTGGGGATACCCCCCTAACCCCCCGTACACGGGTGGAACCAAAC
>JAUCGK010000440.1 GCA_030378085.1 Candidatus Parabeggiatoa sp. HSG14 | reverse complement strand
TAGGGGGGTGTCCCCAAAATCTGTTACAATCAGGAAAATTCTAATTTTCTTTAAAAAATGAACAATGAGTGAGACTCAACAACCAGGGATATATAGCGTTTTCCGATTGGATAAAGTACAACCTCCCCTAAATCCCCTCCTAAACCATACCGATACGAGTAATTTATAATGAAAAAACAATTAATAATTATCGCCATTCTCTCATGTCTTGTTATTGGGGGTTGGTTTTATATAATGCCCCTTCAAACCAAACCCCCTATCAAGGTAGGAATACTGCACTCGCTGACTGGCACGATGGCTATCAGCGAGACTGCCGTTGTTGATGCCACTTTGTTAGCGATTGACGAGCTTAACCAAAAAGGTGGCATTTTAGGGAGAAAAATTGAACCCATTGTGGTAGACGGGCGTTCAGATTGGCCCACTTTTGCTAATGGGGCTGAAAAGTTAATTACCCAAGAAAACGTCAGTGTGGTATTTGGATGTTGGACATCTGCCAGTCGCAAAACGGTAAAGCCAGTATTTGAAAAGTACAACCATCTGCTATTTTATCCAGTACAATATGAGGGGCTTGAACAATCACCTCACATTATTTACACTGGCGCTGCACCCAATCAACAGATTATTCCAGTGGTTAAATGGAGTTTTGATAATTTGGGCAAACGGATTTTTTTGGTAGCCTCTGATTATGTTTTTCCGCGTGCGGCGAATGCGATTATTAAAGGTCAAGCTATGGCACTGAGTGCAAAAGTCGTGGGAGAAGAATATATTTTGTTAGGTAGCCGTGATGTCAAAGCGGTGGTGCAAAAAATTTTGGCAACAAAGCCTGATGTGGTTTTAAACACCATTAATGGGGATACTAATGTTGCATTTTTCACCGAGCTACATAATGCTGGCATCACACCAGAAAAAATACCAGTCATGTCGTTTAGTATTGCTGAAAATGAATTACATCATTTGGATATAAAAAATATGACCAATCATTATGCGGCTTGGAATTATTTTCAAACAGTGAATACCAAAGTTAACCAAGATTTTGTTAAAAGGTTTAAAAACAAGTACGGGCAAAATCGTGTAACAAACGATCCAATGGAAGCCGCCTATTTTGGTGTTTATTTATGGGCGCAAGCTGTTGAGGACACTCAAACTATCGAAGTAAATCAGGTCCGCAATGCTATGAAAAATCAAAGTTTTCAAGCCCCTGGCGGACTCGTTTATGTTGATGACGACAACAACCATACTTGGAAAACCGTCAGAATAGGAAAAATTCGGCAAGATGGACAATTTGATATTGTCTGGACATCAGAAAGACCTGTTCAACCTATTCCTTACCCCACTTACCGACTAAAATCTGAATGGCATAAATTCCTTGACGATCTTTATACATCCTGGGGTAATCAATGGGCAAACCCAGGCATTTCGGTAGAAAAGGAAAATACACCATGACAAAAAATACCAAAAAATTCAAAATTGCCAATAAATTGTTAGGCTGGTTTTTGTTGGTTGCATTAGTTCCCTTGATAACTGTAGGTTACGTTTCTTATAAAAATTCCGCCACTGCATTAAAAAAAGAGGTTATCAATAGTTTGGTCGTTATTGCAGAAAACAAAGCTGACCACATTATTGCCTTTTTTGAAGAAAGAAAAAAGGATGTCACAGCTCTTATTTTTGATCATCATTTTGCTCAATCTTTTGAAAAATTTATAACAGCCTTTAAATTTGGAACAGATTCGTCTGAATATAAAGCGGTTGATAAACAGTTCAGAGCCGAAATATTGCACCATAAAGAGGTTTATGGGTATTATGATATTTTCCTCATTTCTCCCGAAGGGGACATTGTTTTTACTGCAACCCATGAAGCGGATTTTGGCACCAATTTGCGAACTGGCCATCATAAAAACACCGAACTTGCCAAAGCGTTTCATCGTTCCCATACTTTGTTAGAAATGGAAATATCTGATTTTAAACGTTACGCACCCTCTGGTAACGAACCAGCCGCCTTTATAACTGCCCCCGTTATTCAAGAAGGAAAATTGCTTGGCATACTTGCTATTCAATTGAATACAAAAGAAATCAATGAATTGGCGCAAAATTTCACGGGTTTAGGAGAAACGGGAGAAACCATTATCGCCTCAGCTATGAATAATCACGCACTATTTCTAACGCCTACTAGACACGATCTAGCTGCTGCTTTTAACAGAAAAGTGTTACTAGGCTCTAAAAATGCGTTACCCATACAACAAGCCATTAGTGGTAAAAAGGGGGCAGGTTTATATAAAGATTACCTTAACCAAGAAGTGATTGCTGTTTGGCAATACTTACCCAGTTTAAGATGGGGTATCGTTGTAAAAATAAATACGGACGAAGCGTTTATTCCAATTTTTGATCTGGCAAAACTGTTTTTAATTGTTGGCTTTTTAACAGTGTTTAGTGTAGTAATTATTGCAATGTTCGTTTCTAAAACCATTTCGCGTCCAATTGTTAAATTAACCAGAGCAACAGAATTAATAGCGGATGGTGATTTAACAGTGAAAATGGAAATAGAAAGCAATGACGAAATTGGTGTATTGGCTCAATGCTTTAACCACATGATTACTGAACGTGAACAAGCAGAAATCAAATTGCGGCTGGCTAAAGAAACGGCGGAAAAAGCTAAAATAGAAGCAGAATTTGCTAACCGCGCTAAAAGCACATTTCTCGCCAATATGAGCCATGAATTGCGTACTCCCCTTAATGGTATTTTAGGATATACCCAAATTTTACATCGTGACAAAACCTTAAACACCAAGCAACAAGAAGCAATTAACA
Source organism: Candidatus Parabeggiatoa sp. HSG14 (assembly GCA_030378085.1). Classification (GTDB taxonomy): domain Bacteria; phylum Pseudomonadota; class Gammaproteobacteria; order Beggiatoales; family Beggiatoaceae; genus Parabeggiatoa. The sequence goes on along the minus strand of JAUCGK010000440.1, from coordinate 8,063 downwards.
TTATTCATCGCAGTGGTGAGTATTTGCTGACACTAATCAGTGATGTTTTAGATTTATCTAAAATCGAAGCTGATCGTATTGAACTTTACCCAACGGATTTCCACTTTGAGAATTTTTTGCAAAGTATCGTTGAAATATTTGAAATACGAGTCAAGCAAAAGGAAATTTCTTTTATTTATGAGAAATTATCACATTTACCAAAGGGAGTGCATGCTGACGAAAAAAGGTTACGGCAAATTATTATTAACCTACTGGGCAATGCGATTAAGTTCACTAAACAAGGAGGAGTCAGTTTTAAAGTCGGTTATCATAATAAAAAAATCCGTTTTCAAGTAGAAGATACAGGTGTTGGTATTGCACCGGAAGAATTGGCATTTATGTTTGAACCTTTTCGACAAGTCGGTGATAAAAATGCACGCGCTGAAGGAACTGGACTTGGACTTTCCATCACCAAAAAACTGGTAGAAATGATGGGGAGCAAATTACATGTCGAAAGCACATTGGGAAAAGGAAGTACATTCTGGATGGCATTAAATTTGCCAGAAGTATCAGGTTTTATAAATCCTAATACTGTTGAAGAACCTATTATTATAGGCTTTGAAGGCAAAAGTCTGGTGTTAATTGTCGATGACAAACAAGAAAATCGTTCCGTTTTGGTTAATTTATTAGCCCCCCTGGGTTTTGAAGTTATTGAGGCGGTTGATGGTCAAGATTGTATCAATAAAACACGGGAACATAAACCCGATCTGATTTTAACCGATTTGGTGATGCCCATTATGGATGGTTTTGAAGCAACACGCCAAATCAGACGCATTCCCAAATTTAAAGATGTGATTATTATCATGATTTCAGCCAGTGTTTTTGAATGTCATAAACAACAAAGCATGGATGCCGGTTGTGATGATTTTCTACCTAAACCTGTCCGCGCCGATGATTTATTGAAATTGTTAGAAAATCACCTGAAACTAACCTGGGTTTATGAAGAGGAAGAAACAAGTGAGACTGAGGGAAAAAATGGTGAAATCGAACCAGAACAAGAAACGGGAAAATTAGTTGGACCATCCAAAGAACAAGCTACAATTTTATTTGATTTAGCCATGAAAGGTAATCTGAAATCGGTGGTTAAACAACTGGAAGAGTTTGAGCAATCTAGCTCACAACTGAAATCCTTTGCCAATAAAATTCGTGCATTAGCGAAAAATTTTGACGAAGAGCAAATTTGCGATTTGATTGAACAGTATTTAGAATAGAAGTTTTTCTCGTTTCAAACAAAAATTATCATGAAAAAATTATTAGAAACAACAGCACAAAAGAGAATATTATCCTATATTGTGCTTTTTGTCGCTCTATTTATAGGATATTTCCTGTTAAGAGATTCCACATGGCAGGGCAGTAAAGAATTGCATTCATTAATGGAACTTGCGGCTTCCATTTTAGCTTTTATTGTTGGTATTATGGCTTTGGTGCATTTTTACAGCAAAAAAGAAAATACTTTTTTGTTTATAGGCACCGGCTTTATAGGCACCAGTTTTTTAGATGCTTATCACACCATAGTGACTTCTACGTTTTTTGATATTTATTTTCCATCACCCCCACCTTCATTGATTCCTTGGAGTTGGATCGCATCACGTTTATTTTTATCCATTTTATTATGGTGGAGTTGGTTTGCATGGTTACAAGAAAAAAAACGAGGGGAAGCCGGTATTATTGATGAACGAAAGGTTTATTTTGTCACGGCTGTATTGACAATTGCTTGTTTTTTATTTTTTGCTTTTGTGCCCTTGCCAAATGCTTATTTTCCTGAATTATTTTTTCATCGCCCTGAAGAACTTATTCCTGCCTTATTCTTCTTATTAGCCCTCATTGGTTATTTAAAGAAAGGATTTTGGAAAAATGACGGTTTTGAACATTGGTTAGTATTATCATTAATTATTGGTTTTATGGGACAAGCCATGTTTATGTCTTTTTCTGGACATTTGTTTGATACGATGTTTGATGCCGCCCATTTACTCAAAAAAATCACCTATATTTGTGTACTTATTGGGTTGCTCATCAATATATATGCGGTTTACATACGTTCTGAAAAATTCGCACAACAACTCTTAGAAGTCAATATTCAACTGCAACAGGCTAAAGAAAAAGCGGAAAAAGCTCAAAGAGAAGCAGAATTTGCTAACCGCGCTAAAAGCACATTTCTTGCCAATATGAGCCATGAATTGCGAACTCCTCTTAATGGTATTTTAGGATACACCCAAATTTTACACCGTGACAAAACCTTAAACATCAAGCAACAAGAAGCGATTAACGTTATTCATCGCAGTGGTGAATATTTGTTGACGCTAATCAGTGATGTTTTAGATTTATCTAAAATCGAAGCTGATCGCATTGAACTTTACCCAACAGATTTCCACTTTGAAGACTTCTTGCAGAGTATTATTGAAATATTTGAAATACGCGTAAAGCAAAAGGAAATTTCTTTTATTTATGAGAAGTTATCACATTTACCAAAGGGAGTGCGTGCTGACGAAAAAAGGTTACGGCAAATTATTATTAACCTACTGAGCAATGCGATTAAGTTTACAAAAGAGGGAGGTGTCAGTTTCAAAGTCGGTTATCATAATGGCAAAATCCGTTTTCAAGTCGAAGACACGGGCGTTGGTATTGCACCTGAAGAATTAGAGCATATTTTCCAACCTTTCCAGCAAGTCGGCGATAAAAATACACGCGCTGAAGGTACAGGGCTTGGTTTATCTATCACCAAAAAACTGGTAGAAATGATGGAAGGGCAATTACAGGTAAAAAGCATACTGGGAAAAGGGAGTACCTTTTGGATGGCATTGGATTTTCCTGAGGTATCAGATTTAGTCAGTCCTCATAAAACTGAAGAACCTGTTATTGTGAGTTATGAAGGCAAAAGTCATCAAGTCTTAATCGTTGACGATAAAGCAGAAAATCGTTCTGTTCTTATTAATTTGTTAACCCCTTTGGGCTTTGACATTATTGAGGCAGTTGATGGTCAGGATTGTGTCAATAAAACGCGGGAACATAAACCTGATCTGATTTTAACTGATTTGGTGATGCCCATTATGGATGGTTTTGAAGCAACACGCCAAATCAGACGCATTCCCAAATTTAAAGATGTGATTATTATCATGATTTCAGCCAGTGTTTTTGAATGTCATAAACAACAAAGCATGGATGCCGGTTGTGACGATTTTTTACCTAAACCCATCCGCGCCGATGATTTATTGAAATTGTTAGAAAATCACCTGAAACTAACCTGGGTTTATTATGAAGAGGGAGAAACAAGTGAGACTGAGGGAAAAAATGGTGAAATCGAACCAGAACAAGAAACGGGAAAATTAGTTGGACCATCCAAAGAACAAGCTACAATTTTATTTGATTTAGCCATGAAAGGTAACCTGAAAGCAGTGGTTAAACAACTGGAAGAGTTTGAACAATCTGATCCAAAACTTAAGCTTTTTGCCAATAAAATCCGTACATTAGCAAAGAATTTTGATGAAGAGAAAATTTGCGATTTGGTTGAACAGTATTTAGAATAGAAGTTTTCTTCCAAAATTTATTTTGGGTGTAATTTTCTTGTTGCAGTTTTTTCTCGTTCCAACGCTCCAGCGTTGGAGCGCATACCGTGACGCTCCAGCGTCACTCATTATTAGCAGTTTTCGGAGTCCAAAATTTATTTTGAATAGGAAAAAAATTATGAATACAGAAAAATATCAAGACGTACTTTTAATTGTTGATGATATGCCCGCTAATATCAGTGTGTTATCCGATTTTTTAGAGGGAAAAGGCTTTGAAATATTGATTGCCCAAAATGGTAAACGCGCCATTAAAAAAGCTGAGTATGCCCACCCCGATTTGATTTTACTGGATGTCATGATGCCAGAAATGGATGGCTTTGAAGCTTGCCAAATTTTAAAATCCCAAGACAGCACTAAAGAAATTCCCATCATTTTTATGACAGCGTTAGCAGACACTGTTGATAAAGTCAAAGGCTTTGAGTTAGGAGCCGCTGATTACATCACCAAACCCATTCAACAAGAAGAAGTATTGGCGAGAGTCAATGCCCATCTTAATCTGTATAAGTTACAACGCCAACTGGCTAAAGCTAATCAAAAAATTACTACCCTCAACAAACAACTCAAAACAGACAATCACCGTATGAGTGCTGAGTTAAATGTGTCACGTAAATTGCAGCAAATGCTCTTACCCACCGAAAAAGAACTCCAGCAAATTGACGGTTTAGAAATCGCCGGTTTTTTGGAACCTGCCGACGAAATTGGGGGAGATTACTACGACGTTCAGCAACGGGGGAATCGTGTTCTGTGTGGTATCGGCGATGTGACAGGGCATGGCTTAGAAAGCGGTGTCTTGGCAATAATGACACAAACAGCTGTAAAGACACTGTTATCTAATAACGAAACTGATTCAGTGAAATTTTTAACCGCTCTCAACGAAACAATTTACCACAATGTACAACGAATGAATTGCGATAAAAACTTGACGCTGGCTTTATTGAATTATCAAAATGGACAAATTTGCTTAACAGGACAACATGAAGAAATGATTGTGGTGCGGCAAGGTGAGTTGGAATTGATAGACACCATTGACTTAGGTTTCCCAATTGGTTTGGATGACAAGATCATCGACTTCATATCTGAAGCTAAAATCTCCTTGAACGCGGGAGATGTGGTGGTGCTTTACACTGATGGGATTACCGAAGCCGAAAACCTTGACAAAGAACAATTTGGATTAGAACGGCTTTGTGATGTTATTAAACAAAACTGGCAACGCACTGCCCAAGAAATTCGAGAAGTAGTGATTGATGATGTGCGCCAATTTATTGGAAAGCAAAAGGTATTTGATGACATTACTTTGTTGGTTTTGAAACAGCAATAATCGACAAAACTATAGGAAGTGCATTTTATAAAGGATTTGAATTTAAGCATAACGGCAATTTAATCCTTCCAAACATTATCAAGAGGATACAAATAATGAAACAAGATACTGGCGGTTCTGTTCAGTTACCAACCTCTCATACACCTTCGATGAAAAAATTTTCCGAACTCGTTAATTTTAAAAGCCTCCAATCCTTGCTAGATTATTTCTATGAAGTGGTTGGAATTGCTGATGCTATTATTGACCTTGATGCTGTTGTATTATTAGGTTCTGGTTGGCAAGATACTTGTACCAAGTATCACCGCGTACATCCTACCACTTGTGCTAAATGTATTGAAAGTGATACCTCCTTGGTAACCAGTATGATGAAGGGTGAGAAATATGCAATATATCGCTGTCCAAACGGACTGGTAGATGCCGCAGCACCCATTAAGATCGAAGGGGAACATGTCGCTAATTTCTTTTTGGGACAATTTTTCCTCGCTCCCCCTGATTTGGATTTCTTTCGTAAACAAGCCGCAGAATTCGACTTTGATGAAAAAAGCTATCTTGAAGCTGTTGCAAGAGTTCCGATTGCCTCAGAAAAACAGGTCAGATTTATTATGAATTTCTTGGTTCGTCTGACTGAAGTTTTTGGTGAAATGGGCTTGCAACAGATTAAGCTCAACGAGGCACTTAGTGCATTGGAAGCACATGACAAACTCAAGGATGAATTTCTTGCCAATACCTCCCATGAACTACGAACTCCCCTCAATGGTATTATTGGTATTGCCGAATCTTTGATAGATGGCGTTGCCGGTGAATTATCTGGACAAGCTAAAAACAATCTAGCTATGATTGCTGGTAGTGGTAAACGTTTATCATCGTTAGTTAATGATATTCTTGATTTTTCTAAATTGAAACATCAAGATATTGAACTACAACTCAAACCGATGAGTTTGCGAGAAGTTGCAGAAATCGTTTTGACATTGAGCCAGTCTTTAAAGGGCAAAAAAAATTTACAACTGATTAATGCTATTGATACCAATTTGCCCCCTGCGTTCGCTGACGAAAATCGGGTGCAACAAATTTTCTACAACTTAGTGGGTAATGCCATTAAATTTACCGAAAGTGGTCAAGTAAAAATTTCTGCCAAAGTGGAAAACCTTGAAGGTGAAGGCAATCTTAGTCATTTAGTGATCACTATCTCTGACACGGGCATTGGTATTTCTAAAGATAAATTAGATAGCATTTTTGAATCATTTGAACAGGCGGAAGGTTCCACTGCCAGAGAATACGGCGGAACAGGTTTAGGTTTAACCGTGACTAAACAATTAGTTCAATTGCACGGTGGGAAAATTTGGGTGGAATCAACACAGGGAAAAGGTTCACAGTTTAAGTTTACCTTACCTATTTCAGAAAAAGGTAAAATTTCTCAACCTTCTCAATTACCTGTAACCAATAAACCCTTGTTGGAAAACGTTATTTCAGCTGAAACAATTGTTTCCACACCTCATATTGAAGAAGGACACTTTAAAATTTTAGCGGTTGATGATGAACCCGTCAATCTTCAGGTATTGGTTAACCATCTGTCATTGCATGATTATGCGGTTACTCAGGCATCATCCGGCTTAGAAGCCTTGAAATTATTGGAAGAAGGCTTAAAACCCGACATCATTTTACTAGATGTGATGATGCCCAAAATGACGGGTTACGAAGTGATGCGGAAAATTCGTGAAACTTATGAACTCAATGAATTACCCGCTTTGTTATTGACCGCTAAAAATCAAATTTCTGATTTAGTCACTGGCTTAGAATCGGGCGCGAATGATTATTTGACCAAACCCATTTCCAAAGATGAACTGTTAGCCCGCATCAAAACCCATTTGAATATCAAACGTCTTAAAGCAGAAAATATCCGCATGAGTGCAGAATTAGATGTTTCTCGCCGTTTGCAAAAAATGCTGTTACCCCCTTCGATGGAACTTTCACAAATTGAGAGTTTAGATATAGCTGGATTCATGGAACCAGCAGAAGAAGTTGGGGGCGATTACTATGATGTCCAACAACGGGGAGATCGTATTCTGTGTGGTATCGGCGATGTGACAGGGCATGGTTTAGAAAGCGGTGTATTGGCGATAATGACACAAACCGCCGTAAAAACACTGTTAGCCAATAACGAAACTGATTCAGTGAAATTCTTAACCGCTCTCAACGAGACAATTTACCACAATGTCCAACGAATGAACAGTGACAAAAACTTAACCTTTGCCTTATTGAATTACCAAAACGGACAAATTTGCTTAACGGGACAACATGAAGAAATGATTGTGGTACGACAAGGTGAATTGGAATTGATGGACACCATCGACTTAGGTTTTCCTATTGGATTGGATGATAACATCGTTGACTTCATATCTGAAGCTAAAATTTCCTTGAACGCGGGAGATCTGGTGGTGCTTTACACTGATGGGATTACCGAAGCCGAAAACCTTGACAAAGAACAATTTGGATTAGAACGGCTTTGTGAAGTTGTCAAGCAAAACTGGCAACAGACTGCCCAAGAAATTCGAGAAGCGGTGATTAACGAAGTGAAGGAACATATTGGTACGCAAAAGGTGTTTGATGATATTACGTTGTTGGTTTTAAAGCAGAAATAGACAATAACTACCTGATGTTACGCATAACGTTTCTTCAGTGCTGTTGGCAGGGCGGGTTTGCAATCCCTTTATCACGTTTTAAAGCTAATCCTTAAAAAAAAGAAGGGGATTTGTAGAGACGCGATGCTCGCGTTTCCAATAATTGAGACTCGCATCGCAAATAATCATGGAATTATTTACCCCTGATGTTTTTTTATAAATGACATGTAAACCTTATTGCTGGCTTCTGTCGAGCATTTAGAGACGCAAACATTTAGAGAGCATTTAGAGACGCGATGCTCGCGTCTCTACAACATAATCATAGAATCATTTATAGCAAATCATTATTTTTTAGAAACTTGAACATTGAGTCTTGTAGAAACACCGTGCGTAATATCAGTTAATAACTGATGTTACGCACTGTACTTCAAAAGTGAATACCAGAGTAGTGCAAAATGAAATTTTGCTGATTGTAACAGATTTTGGGGATACCCCCCTAACCCCCCGTACACGGGTGGAACCAAA
>JAUCGK010000439.1 GCA_030378085.1 Candidatus Parabeggiatoa sp. HSG14 | reverse complement strand
TTGGTTCCACCCGTGTACGGGGGGTTAGGGGGGTATCCCCAAAATCTGTTACAATCAGCAAAATTTCATTTTGCACTACTCTGGTATTCACTTTTGAAGTACAGTGCGTAACATCAGTTATTAAGATTTTTTACATTTAAAACTAATCATTGTTCAGTACGTATTTCCAATCAATTTTTTACAGAGTTTCAATGTGGATAAGGTTTGAAATTTTTGTTAGAAAATATTAAAGCGATTGTGCAATCATTGAACGAGTACGCGATTTTTGTCCTTCACATCTACAAAAAAATTAAACAATTACCAATTATTAAATTTGAAATTTTTAAGTATAATACTTTCCAATCACTTTATTTATTATTCTCACGGAATTTACCATGCATATTGTCCAACAAGCCCTCACTTTTGATGATGTTTTGCTCTTACCTGCCCATTCCACTGTTTTGCCCACACAAGTCAAACTTAATACGCCATTAACACAAAATATTACTCTCAATATTCCCCTCGTTTCGGCTGCAATGGATACTGTTACTGAAGCTCGTCTCGCAATTACTATAGCACAAGAAGGTGGTATTGGCATTATCCATAAAAATATGACTATCGAAAAACAAGCACGTCAAGTACTTCTGGTTAAAAAATTTGAAAGTGGAGTCATTAATGACCCATTTACTGTCTCACCTAATACCAGTATTAGAGAAGTATTAGCTCTAACACGCGCTCGCAATATTTCTGGTGTTCCTGTTGTTAATAAAAAGATGTTAGTTGGCATTGTTACCAACCGTGATTTACGTTTTGAAACCCATTACGATAATCCTGTTTCAAGTGTTATGACTCCTAAAGATAAGTTAGTTACCGTACAAGAAGAAGCCAGTCGCGAAGAAGTTGCACATTTACTACATAAACACCGTATTGAAAAAGTGTTAGTCATCAATAATGATTTTCAATTGCGTGGCATGATTACTGTCAAAGACATTCAAAAAGCGACCGAAAAACCGAACGCTTGTAAAGATGAACATGAACGCTTACGGGTAGGTGCTGCTGTAGGAACGGGAGAAGATACTAAAGCCAGAGTTACTGCTTTAGTTGAAGCAGGGGTTGATGTGATTGTTGTAGATACCGCACATGGACACGCACAAGGTGTACTTGAGCAAGTTCATTGGATTAAACAACATTACCCAGAAGTTCAAGTCATTGGGGGAAACATAGCAACGAGTGAAGGAGCAATTGCCTTACAAAAAGCGGGTGCTGATGCCGTAAAAGTTGGCATAGGACCTGGTTCTATTTGCACAACACGTATTGTGGCTGGAGTTGGTGTTCCACAAATTACTGCGGTTGATAACGTCGCACAAGCACTTAAAGGTTCAGGTATTCCAGTTATTGCCGATGGTGGCATTCGCTATTCTGGCGATATTGCCAAAGCTATCGCAGCGGGAGCGCATTCAATCATGATAGGTGGTTTATTTGCAGGTACAGAAGAAGCCCCGGGTGAAGTTGAACTTTATCAAGGTCGTGCTTACAAATCCTATCGTGGCATGGGTTCTATTGCTGCGATGTCACAAACACAAGGTTCAAAAGACCGTTATTTTCAGGAGGAAATTGAGACAGAAAGCAAATTAGTTCCAGAGGGCATTGAAGGCCGTGTTCCACATCGAGGTCCATTAGTTGATGTTATTCATCAATTGTTGGGAGGCCTACGTTCTAGTATGGGTTACACAGGTTGTCATACTTTAAATGAAATGCGTAGTAAAACAAAATTTGCTCAAATTAGTCCTGCTGGCATACGAGAAAGCCATGTACATGATGTTTCAATTACCAAAGAAGCACCGAATTATCGAATAGACTAATATCTTTAAAAATCTACTGAAATTAAGGATTTTTATTTTATATTGTGGATGCTTTAGAGCATTATTTCTATTATTCCCTAATCGTTATCGGACATTGAGTTCATTGAACAGGAGAACTTTATTCATAGTTCTTTTAAAATAGTTCAATCCAAAACAAACTATTTTCAAGTCTGTTTTAAGAAAATAGCTTACCTTTAACGTATGTTTTTTTCTACGAAAAATAGCTATTTTTCGCTGTAAAACACTGTTAAAAGGTTTCCACATAATTAGCATGAATCTGTTCAAGATTTTGTTTCTGGATTTTTGATAATGACACCGGATTTCTCGAAACTCTAGATTATACTAAGCAAGGGAACAAGTTTAACTTTTAGTTGGAGTCCTTCGCTACGCTTTATCCGCCTCGTACCCTAACAAAGCACAACGAAGAACTCCATTGATACAAATTTTTACAAAGGTATTGAATAACTGATAGTTTTTAGTCAAAAAATTTGAGTACAATTGAAAATTATATAAAAATTTCTTTAAATAACAATGAGTAATATTTAAGCAAAAAATATTCCAAATTTTTAAATTATTTAGGTAACTCACAAAAAATAATATATTCATAGTCTCAAGAAGTACTTGGAGTCCAAGGCTTTAGCTTTGGCAGAATTTCAAAGCTGAAGCTTTAGATTCCAATCATGAAATTAAGTTTGTTCTCACACTGAGTATAATAATCAAAAAAATATTAGACGTTGTGAAAAGTTTGAATTTTGAAATCAAATTTTTTAAATATTTTATTTTTATAATATTACCAATGTCAGAATACAATTCATAATTAAACTAAGAATCCGTACAACGAATTGTTTTTTTAAATGCCTAAACTAAAAATATCAAATTATTTTTTACTTAAAATCTCTTCGCACTCTAACCTCACAATGATACGATAATTATTTTTAATTAACTGATTGTAAAAATACCAATGTTTGGATTCAAGAAAAAAACTGATAAATTCCAAGAAGAAAATACTCAACAAGAAACTGGGAATACTCAACAAGAAACGCCGAAAAAAGTGGGCTTATTTGCTCGTCTAAAACAAGGGTTAAACAAAACTCGTGAAAATTTAACAACGGGTTTAGCAAATTTAATGCTTGGTAAAAAGGCAATTGATGATGAGCTATTGGAGGAAATTGAAACTCTATTACTCACAGCTGATATGGGTATTGAGGCAACTAATACGTTAATGACAGGGCTAACTGAACGAGTGGCACGAAAAAAACTCGGTGACTCTGAGGCATTATTTTATGCATTGCGTGAAGATATGCAAGCTATTTTGCAGCCAGTGGAACAACCTTTGGTTTTGCCTAAGAATAACAGTAAACCCTTTGTGATTTTAATGATGGGTATTAATGGAGCGGGTAAAACAACAACGATTGGTAAACTTGCCAAACGTTTTCAGGCGGAGGGACGCTCAGTTATGTTGGCAGCGGGAGATACTTTTCGTGCAGCTGCTATTGAACAATTAGCCGTTTGGGGTGAACGCAATAATGTACCGGTGATTGCTCAACATAACCGAGCGGATTCGGCTTCAGTTATTTTTGATGCGTTACAAGCTGCGACAGCGCGTGGTATTGATGTTTTAATTGCAGATACGGCTGGGCGTTTGCACACGCAAGGTAATCTTATGGAGGAGTTGAAAAAAGTTCGACGTGTCATTAATAAACTTGATCCCAGCGCACCGCATGAAACCATGTTAGTCCTTGATGCTGGGACAGGTCAAAATGCGCTTGCCCAAGCTAAACAATTTCATCAAACCATAGGGTTATCGGGTTTGACTATCACTAAATTGGATGGTACGGCTAAGGGTGGAATTGTTTTTGCGATAGCTAAACAACTAGAATTGCCTATCCGCTTTATTGGTATTGGTGAGCAAATTGAGGATTTACGCCAGTTTGAAGCGGCAAATTTTATTGAGGCATTGTTGAGCAAATAAGTGATTTATATTTAGAAAAATAATTTTAAAAATGAGTAAGGAATTAATGTATCTTCTCTAAATTCGATGGAAAAAACCTGACAGGTTTCCAAAACCTGTCAGGTTTGGGCAAGTTTACCCACACTTTTTGAGAAGATACGAAATTAAATATGAAATAATTTCGTAAACCACCCCAATTCCTCCTTTGTAATTCGATGCGTTCTCCATCCTTTTTAAGGAGAATTACTCCAATGTTGTCGAAGTTATTTTATACACATTCCTAACCACATTAGTCTTGAAAGAAATTGATCTCGCTTTGGAATGAAGTTGGCTAACTTAAAGTCTTCTTAGGATTAAGGATTTAATAAAATCCTAAACCTGACAGGTTTTTAAAACCTGTCAGGTTTGACAACTTCAAGTTTTGGAAATTATAAAATCCTCATTCCTTATAAAGATTAAACTCAAATACAAAACCTTTTTTGAAAATAATTATTCTTGAGTATTTATGGAAATAAAGAATAACGATAAAATTTCTAATTTCCAATTATTTTTTGCCATTATCGAAAAACTAAATTCATTTTTCATTCATATTAATCTGCATAACATGATCACTTTTAGCGAAGTTAGTAAACGTTATCCGGGTGGATATCAAGCACTTAACCAAGTTAATTTTCATTTAAAGCAAGGTGATATGGTGTTTTTGACGGGGCATTCCGGTGCAGGAAAAACGACTTTATTACGCCTTATTGCATTAATTGAACACAATACGAGTGGACAAATTGTGGTCAATGGTCAAAATTTAAGCCGTCTGCCCACAAATCGTATTCCTTATTTACGACGTAGAATAGGCATGACATTTCAAGAGCATCGCTTGCTGTTTGACCGTACTGTGTTTGATAACGTTGCTTTGCCACTGATTATTGCTGGATTAAGACATCAAGAAATTCGGCGACGTGTGCGGGCAGCACTGGATAAAGTGGGATTACTCAATAAAGAAAAAAGCTATCCCATCACCTTATCAGCAGGACAACAACAGCGTGTTGGCATCGCACGCGCCGTTATTAATAAACCGCCTATTTTGCTTGCCGATGAACCAACAGGTAATCTTGATCCGGCTTTAGCCAAAGAAATTATGAGGTTATTTATGCAATTTAACCAAGTAGGCGTAACCGTGTTAATTGCTTCACATGCTTTAGGCTTAATCAAAAGCATGGGGCGACGCACTCTCATTTTGCAACAAGGCAATTTAATAGGAGATACTTATCCTCGCCGCTGATGAACCATTCTACTCATCCACCGATTTCACATCGCAAGGCTAAGCCTCCTCCACGTAACGCTTGGTTAATGCATTACCTTTATCTCCTTTTTTCCAGTTTAGGACTTATAGTCCGTACCCCCTTACCTAGCCTTATGACAGCGGCTGTGATTGGGATTGCCTTAGCTTTACCAACGGGTTTATATTTGCTATTAGAAAATGTTCAACAGGTAAGTAGTGGTTGGGGTGGAGCCGCACAAATTTCTTTATTTATCAAGCAAGAGATTGATAATAAACAAGTTCATGCGTTAGCCGATCAATTATATCAACATCCTGACATTTCTAGTGTACAAGTCATTACACCCACAGAAGCATTAGAAGAATACCGCACATTGTCGGGATTTGGAGAATCTTTGGATGCCCTTGAACACAATCCACTACCAGCCGTTTTGGTGATCCAACCCATCACTAACGAAGAAATAACCACTCAAAATTTGCTAAATAGCTTAAAACAATTGCGTGAAGTAGAGGTTGCTCAATTTGATATGCTGTGGTTGAAACGTTTATTAGCAATGATGGAAATTGTGCGGCGGGGGGTATTGATATTAGCAATTTTGCTTGCCTTAGCGGTGTTATTAGTCATAGGTAACACCATTCGCTTAGCCATTTATAATCGCCGTGATGAAATTGAGATTTATAAATTGGTAGGGGCAACAGATGCCTTTATCCGTCGTCCATTTTTATTCACAGGTTTTTGGTACGGTTTATTTGGTGGATTCATAGCGTGGCTCTTTGTCAATACTTCATTTTGGTTTTTACAAGGGCCAGTAAAACAATTAACAACCCTATATTATAGTCAATTTGAATTACTGACTTTAAATGTTTTATCAAGTTCAATGCTACTACTCAGTGGTGCTTCACTTGGATTAGCAGGTGCATGGTTAGCAGTGGGGCGACATTTAAGAGAAATACAACCTCGATAATTGTTAACTGCTCAGTCAGCCTTGAAAAAAATTTCAAGGCTAAAAGCTTAAGGACTCAGGATTTAATAACATACGAAACTAAACCTGACAGGTTTTTAAAACCTGTCAGGTTTGAGCATTCCAGTGGATTATAAAATTCTGACTCCTAAGCACGTAGGTTAGAATTCGCAAGCTCACACCAACACAAATTTCACATCCATCGTGTTGGACTTCTTTCGTCAGTCCAACCTACGTGCTTCAATTTTTTTCAAATAGCGTTTGGGAATGAAAAAAGCGAATGTTTTCCTCTTCTGAACCACGCCATAAATACTCAGTGAGTTGTTTACCTTGCTTTTTTTCTTCAAAGGAATTTTGCGGTAAAGGCCAATGTAACTCGTTATAAAGCAAAAAACGGTATAAATCAAAGCTAGATTCTACCAGTTGTCCATAAACTTGTGCGGCTTGAAGTATCCAACGGTAAGTGATTAACAAAGCAGTCAGCCCTAATGGAATAACCCATTCCCACGCCCAAACACTCCATACCATAAATAACAAGCTCCAATTCCAAGTGCGTACCATTGTGTCAAGGTTGTCTCGTGCATTGGCCAGTTCGTGTTTTGCTTCAGTTGGTAATACTAGCCATAAACGTGGCCAGCAGACAACCGCATTGAGTCCATATTTTTGTTTTGGACGAGATTCAATAGCACGAAGGAAATTGCCTAAACGTGTGGGCATACGTTGTGCCGGTTCTCTAGGAATAAACATCAACTGTTCATCTAATTGTGCGAACTCAACTTCTTCTTTAGGGGAGCGATAAGGTTTAAGACCTAATTCTTGGAGACGTTTGTATCGTTTTTTAAACCACCATACGTTTTGTCGATGTATTTCCAAATCGCGCAACCATTTAGGCCAATAATAACCTTCCAATAATCGCAATACCAATAAATCAAAGTGCTTGAGTATGCTAGAAGCGGTAGCCATAACAACTAACAATCCAAATAGGAATAACAATGTAGGTACTGCTTTGGCATCATTACGAAACCAGTTTAAATCAGAGGGAGGCTTCCAATTATTATCATACGCCCACGCTGCCAATCCCCCAAGCACAAATAATATACCTGATTTCATTAAAATAGTTGCCCAACGTTCTATAGGACTGGTTACCCAGGATTCGCCAAAATCTGTCATAGTGATGTTATTTCCATTTTAAATGTTTATTAATTTTAAAGGTTTGCTAAATTCGGGACAGTACGGAATGCTGTCTGCATTACTTTGTCTTAACCAACCGTTTGCATAGTCACAAGCATTGCATTTAGAAAATACCCGTCCCGCTTTTTCATCAGGACAAGTGTAGTTTTTGGTTGATATGGGTGTTGAAGAACCGCCTGGTAATGTTGAATATAATCCTCTGCTCCCTTCATCATTCTGCGGAGGTTTCTTGTTTTGAAGAAAATCGTGTATCCAGTTGCCAGTTGCTTCGTAGTCTCCCAGCAGGTTGAGAATTTGGTTATCTACGTTTTCTCCCGATTGTAGGAGTTTATTTAATTGTTGTTCTACTGTTTCTGCATCCGCGCCTAACAATGTCTTCAATTTAGGACGAATAGCAGTTGCGGCTTCTACAATGTCAGATTTGGGCATGGTTTTATTTCCTCGTTTATTGTCTGATTCAAATATTTCAGCCTCGTTCCAACGCTCCAGCGTTGGAATGCATCTTGTGACGCTCCAGCGTCACTCCTTATTCTGAAAATTTTGATTCAAACATTCTATTCTCGAATATTTTTCACAAATGCCTGCACAGCATCGTATTGATCTTGATATTGGGTATAATGAAGTAACGTATCCAAATCTAATTCCGGCAAAAATTCACTACGAATCACTTCTTGATAATCTTCCCCTTTTAAATGGAAAACACGCAGTTTATTCGATTTCCAAAACCATACTTCGGGAACACCTTTAGGCTTATAGATATCCAGTTTGTTGATGGAACCACTGGTAATGATAACTTCGATAATGAGGTCTGGCAATTCTTTATCTTCACCAATACAATATGATTCATCGGGTTCTCCAGAAGTTTCACCTTCTTTCATCAAAGTAAAACCACCGCGTATATAATGCCTAATATCTTTTTCTCTCATATAGGCTTCTAATAACACGCTCAGCGTACTTTTAAGGTATTCATGTTTGGGACTAATTGTCATAATTTCTAATACTCCCGTTGCATAACTGAGTCTGATTGATGGTATTCCTTCAAAGGAGGCATCCAAATTTTTGAAACGTTCCCAAGAAATGCCATCTAGCCATAATTTTTGTTCTTCATGGCGTTCCTTCAATGGCAACGGTGGTTGGGAAAATTTAGGTTTTTCCCTGAGTTGTAGTGTCATTTTGCACCTCTTTTAATAGTTGGGTTTATCTATAGCTTGTCAGATAAATATTTTGGCCTACCTGCCAGGTTTAATTTCGGGTTTTATTGAATCCTCATTCTTAACTCCATTCTTTTGATAATTCAAGGTATTCTTTCGGCATGAATTCATCCGGTAATTCTTCTTCTAGTGCGAGTCCATCATCCCAACCAGTGTCGATTAAAAAACACAATAATTTATTATAGTGAGAAACAATTTCAGGGTTTACGCGAGAATTTTCAGAAAGTCCTCTCCAACGTGCGGCTAAATGAGCTAAGGTACTCAAAATATGATCCGTCTCAATTTTACTTAGCATATAAATTACCTCAATTCATCATGTTATAGGAACGATTGCTAACTCAACTCTCTCTGCTCCTTGATTGATCATAGCAGGTATATAGTCACGCAATATTCCACTTTTTTCAGGCAAAATCACGCCTGTTTGTTCCCAAAATGTAGCGCAATTATAAGTGTTAGGAAGAAAAGGAATGTTTTCATGAGGTAACATGTATTTAGAACCTTTACCTCGTTTCTCAATTTGTTGAAGTACTTTTGTAAAGGTTATCTCATCAACAGTTTGTTTAAGCCGATATAATTCTAACTCTCGTATGCCTTTATTAAATTTTCCAGCAGCAATTTGATTAAATAACACAGTATCATCAATTAATTGACCATCGAATATTTGTCTTTTTCTTTTTAAAAGAAATAGAAATTCCTTGTCATTCAATTCATGAGGTTTTATTGGAGCAAAACCATAAATCGTTTTACCATTATCTGCTGATAAACCTATATGACCTTTAGCAATCAAAGGTGGACTTCCTTTCGCCAAACGAGCATGTCCTTGAAAGCCATATAAAATAACTTTTAGCATCTCCCCCATTTTTCACCACCTTTATCTTGAATTGAAAAGTTTTACTTGGTAATGGCTCCACGATTTAGAATCAAAACAATCTCCCAGTTAGATTAGCATAGTTTTCTATTCCTTCTTCAGCAAAGGTTTTTTCTATTTTGTTCAACTTGAACAGCAGTTGCATGACCTATTTCATTTGAAATGTATTGGATAGCAGGTTTCATTATGGATTCCTCTGCTATACTTTTCTGTCAAGTTTATGTGGTGTTCTACCATTATCCCAAGAATAAAGGATACTCAAGACTTTTTTGTAGTCTCCTTTAACTTCATTGTCATAGAGCTTACTGCCTTTCTTAAAATCATAGCGGCTTGGGGTTAATTCGTTTATCCCCGTAATTCGTTGTACTCAATGATATTCCAGGGTAAAACGTCAATAGCCTTATGTGAAACCTAAGGAATTTAATTCATAAGGTTTATTTAGCAGCAGAAATTCTGTGCGTTCTTTGTTTGTTGCCCCATGGACTTCCAAACCATCTGGATACCGCGTCTGCTATACCCCTTTTTTCATAAGCGATTGTTATATCATACTTTTCCTTTGCAGGAACCACAAAACTAGAAATCGTTTTGTCCAAAGTAATGAATCGATAACCTAAACGCAGTGTCATAAGACATCCATTTTTTTCTACCATAATTACATCACCAGCATAAAGCTTGTTATCATTTTTAACAAGTATTGGTTGATTATCATTGCGTAGTAACTGAAAATCTGAAGCATTACATGTATGATTGTCGATGTAACCAGACACTTCATAGTCATTCCGTTGTTTAGTTTCTACGTTAATTGAAATTTCTTCAGCCCTTTTTTTATAATCCTCAGCTTGTTGTTTTTTTCCAAGTCTAGCGGATACCATTGCTAAATTGAGTAGTTCTATCTGTTTTCCGAAAAAATCGTTAATCTCGTTCCGGATTTTTAATGCTTGTTCAAAATAATCTAAGGCGAGTTCATGTTCGTTCAGATGATTCGTATATACCATTCCCATATTGGAAAGACTATTACTCTCTTCAAATTGATTTTTAATTTCTTTAGAAAAATCCAATGCTTTTTGATAAATGTCTAAAGCATCTTGAGGTTTATCGCGCATCATATACATGGTTCCTTGATATCTCAACGCTGATAATTCACGTTGAATTTCTGCTTCTTCCCGTTGAATGTTTGCATCTATAAATCCAAAACCCAAAGCAAGAAATACCAACACCCAAAAACTAGTCTTGTAAAAACGATTTCTTCGTCTTGTTTTAATGCTTATCTTGACAAATTTTTGAGCCAAGTCCGGTAATGGCATGGTGTCAGCGTAACTTTTAAGATAGTCTTCAGCAATGTTTAATTTTGGACCTTGCAGTAAATACTCTGCTTGTTTAGATTTTTTATCTTGCCATTCTTCTGCCGCTTTCTGAATATCTTGCCGTTTTATCAAAATATCACGGCTTTCATTTATCGGTAGTCCTGCACAAAGTAGTGGTGTATAATATTGGGACAAATTTTACGAAAAAGGTAATAGCAATGAATTGTCCAACTTGTCAATCAGAAAATATCATAAAAAATGGCAGTATTCACAATGGAAAA
>JAUCGK010000183.1 GCA_030378085.1 Candidatus Parabeggiatoa sp. HSG14 | reverse complement strand
ACCCCCCGTACACGGGTGGAACCAAACATCATTCGACACTTTGCTTTAATTTTTCTATTTTGGGACTTCCCCCTGTGTACGGGGGGTTAGGGGGGTGTCCCCAAAATTCGTTATAATCAGAATTATTTTGATTTTTTGATTTCTTGATTTCTTTTCAAATAGGGTTACACTATAAATGTAAACAGGCCAGTTAAGTGGAAAGAAGTACAACGAATAGTTCGTTTTTACCAATAGTTATTCGTTGTTTTTTTTAAATTCGCTGTACTCATTATTAAATTGTAAAATAAAAGGAATAGAAATGCGTTTTTTAAGAACACGTAGTCTAAAAACAATAAATATACTCATTATTATTTTATTTGTATTGTGGTTATTACAAATTTTTTCTACGGCTATAGGAGAACCAAAAGGAGGAATAAAATATACTTTGATAGTTGTAATATTTGTGTTATTTGTGCAGTTAAATTATACATTTGTTATACATCTGAAATTTTTCCTAAAAAAAACACATTCCAGAGAAGAAGTCTTTCAAGCATTTGGGGTGGTATTCATAACAGGAATGTCAAATATTTTCTTATTTTCAGTGATATATTATATATTTGGTATTGATTCCATTTCTGGAATAATGAAAAACAATTTTTACGCAAGTCTATATTTTTCCATCATTACATGGACAACTGTTGGTTATGGGGACTTTACTCCAATACCGGCACTTTGGCTTATAGCAGCTATGGAAGCAGTAATGGGATATGTCTATATGGCATTGTTGATTGGTTTATTCTTAAACTTAATAGAAGTAAAAGTAAAAAAGCCTCCTACCGATCATGAAGATAATCAAGACTTACATTTGACAAGAAAAAATCAGAATCAAAACTACTCTTTTATCCAAGAAAAATGCCCAACAAAATATCCAGAATAAATGATTTAAAGAACTCATGTCATGTATTGTTCCAAAAAATTTTTTAGTTTACTCATCTTAAAACCTTTAGCTAATTGACAAACTTCATTGACAAAAAGCTGTAAATTCGGATCGTTTTCTAAAAGTGCTTTCGCATTTGTTATTACAGCTTGAACATCACCAGACTTGGCAAATTTAAATAATTGAGTTGTTTGTTCTGCATTGGGAGGAATAATTTGTGTAGAAGAGTCTGTTGTTAATAAATCTTCATTTTTAGGAGTCTTATAAATCCATTTTAATGAACAATGCGTAGCTAATACCTGTAAAAATTTATCTATGTTTATGGGTTTAGACAAAAACGCATTACAACCAGCTTCTAAACTTTCCTGTTGTTGGGAACCAAACACACTGGCTGATAATGCAATGATGATGGTTTCCTTAAAGTTAATGTCTTGACGTATGCGTTTAGTGCATTCAAAGCCATCCATAACAGGCATTTTTAAATCCATTACAATAATATCAGGATGAAATGTCTGTATTTTATCAAGAGCTTCTCGTCCATTATTTGCTTCTAATACCTTAAACCCCAAAGGTGTAAGCAAAGTTGTTAAGACTAAACGATTTTCCCATATATCATCTACCACTAAGACAGTGATTGGTAATTCGTTATTTTTCGACTGTAATCTTTTATAACTTACTATATCTGCAATAGTTGATTTTTTGTGGAGGCGAGTATTTTCAGCATATTTAACAACTTTTAGGGCAATTTCAAACCAAAATAGAGTACCCTCCCCTAGTAAACTCTCTACCTGCAAATGTCCTCCCATCATTTCTACCAGTCTCTTGCTAATAGGTAATCCCAAACCGGTACCTTCTATTTGATGGATATGTTGGTTCACTTGTTGAAAGGGTAAAAAAATA
Source organism: Candidatus Parabeggiatoa sp. HSG14 (assembly GCA_030378085.1). GTDB lineage: Bacteria > Pseudomonadota > Gammaproteobacteria > Beggiatoales > Beggiatoaceae > Parabeggiatoa. The sequence continues at coordinate 9,228 of JAUCGK010000183.1, read as the reverse complement.
TCCTTAATTTGATCAACGGCAATACCAATACCTGTGTCTTCTACTTCAAAGCGAATTTTATTATTGTGATAAACCACTTTGAAACCTACTCGTCCTTTTTCTGTAAACTTAATAGCGTTGCTTAATAAATTCAATAATATTTGTCGCAATCTTTTTTCATCAACATGTACAATTAAAGGAAAACCTTCAGTTTCTAAAGTTTTTATAGAATCAGCAGGCGGAATTTGTTCATACCCGATTTCAATGCCTTTCTGTTCAGCCCGCATTCTAAATAAATCAACAATATCCTTTAAAAATGACTGCAAACGAAAATCTGTCGGTACTAATCCTAATTTACCAGCTTCGATTTTTGCTAAATCTAAGATGTCATTAATAAGCATCAACAAATGTTCACCACTGCGTTGAATGATTTGTATCCCCTCTTTTTGTCCTTCAGTAAGCGTTTCATCAAAGTTGAGTATTTGGGTATAACCTAAAATACCATGAAGAGGCGTGCGAAGTTCATGACTCATGCTAGTGAGAAAGGCACTTTTGGCACGATTAGCTGTTTCTGCTTCAAACTTAGCTTGTTCAGCAGACTCAATGGCTTTTTGGAGTTGAGCTTCAACTTGTTTTCGTTCAGTAATATCACGCACAATAGCTACAAAACGGTTAGTTTGACCAGCTACTTGAATATATTGTAAAAAAATATCGACTGGAATCAATGTCCCATTTTTATGTTGATGAACAGTTTCAAATCGTTGTACTGATTGTGAACCATCAAGCAACATGTTTATCAATGTGTTAAATTGTTCACCGGTAAATTCGGGTTTTATATCTAAAGGTGTTTTTTGGAATAGTTCTTCTTGTGTATAGCCAATATGTTCTATAGCACCTTGATTGACATAGAAATACTTTAACGTTTTTGCATTAAACATAAATACACAATCCAACGTCATATCAAGCGTGGTTTTAAACTGATTGAGTTCAGTGAGTACTGCTTGTAGTTTAGCTTCAGCTTGTTTACGCTTAGTAATGTTTTGTACTAGGGCAACAAAGTGATCAACTCTTCCATCTGTATCTCTGACACAATGTACCGCAATACTGGTATCAATAATTTTTCCATCTTTACGGATGTATCGTTTTTCTCGCGAATAACTGTCAATTTTTCCTGCAATAATACGATTCAGTTGTTCTGTATCAATTGCGAAATCATCAGGATGGGTTAGTTTTGCCCAATCATGATGGATGAGTTCTTTACGTGTGTAACCTAACATGTCACACAACTTATCGTTAACTTCAAGAAATCCTTTCGATAATGAATAAGTGGCCATACCAATCAAAGGTTGTTCAAAGTAACGGCGCATTCTTTCTTCATTCTGCTGTAATGCTTCTTCTGCTTGTTTTTGGGCGGTTAAGTCCATACAAGTCCCTACCATACGGACAGGTTGCTCTTGTTCATCCCAAACAGCAATACCCCGCATTAAAATCCAAACATAATGTTCATCCTTGTGTTGCAAACGATAGATATGTTCATAAGACGGTGTTTTTTTATCCAGATAAGCCACCGTATTTTCTATCATTGGTATAAAATCCTCAGAATGTATTCGTCTACTACTCCACTCATCAAAATGATTAGGGATTTCATGGTCAGCAAAGCCGATGATCTCTTTCCAGCGTGGTGATAAATACATGGTATCGGCTTCAATGTTCCAATCCCATATTCCATCATTAGTACCACGCATAGCAAGGTCAAAACGTTCTTCACTTTTGCGTAAGGCTTCCGCGACTTGCTTACGTTTGGTTATATCAGTAAATGTTCCAACAATGCCACCAACTTCTCCATTGATATCAAGAAAAGTTGCTTTGTTAAAAATGACATCACGATAAGAACCATTCCAATAAATCATTTGACTTTCATAAATCTTTTTTCCTTTCTGTTGTATGAGTCCTTGATCAGCTTCATAATAAACATCTGCTTTATCTTTTTCCCATACGTCATAAACTGTTTTACCAACTAATTCTTTTGGTTTTTTGCCAACAAAGTTTGCAAAAGCGGTGTTACATCCTAAATATTTGCCTTCTTTATCTTTATAAAATAGGGGAGTAGGTATCGTATCCATTAAAACTTCTAAAAAGTGTAAATTACGTTGTAATTGTACATTCACTTCCGCTAATTCTTCAGTACGTTCAGCAACTAATACTTCTAAGTGAATACGATGTTTTCGCAATTCTTCTTGGGTTTGCTTGCGTTCTGTGATATCGCGAACGGAAAAACAAAGGTAATTTACGTCATTAAACCGAATATAATTTTCGGTTACTTCTACTGGAAAAATGCTACCGTCCTTACGACGGTAATTCGTTTCTAGTACAGTTGAACCTAACTCTTGGAGTACTTTTCCATGTATTGGCAAAATGTCTGCTGAAATTTTTGGTTCTATATCAAAAATACTCATTGAAAGCAATTCGTCATGTGAGTATTTTAAATAATGGATAGCTTCTTTATTAACATAAAAAAATTGTCCATCTAGCTTTGTCCAAAAAATGGCATTAGCAGCGTTGTCAACTGTAAATTGTGTGAGACGTAAGGCTTCTTCAGCTCGTTGGCGTTCAGTGATTTCTTCTTTCAGGTTCGCATTGGCCTTTTCAAGTTCAAAAGTGCGTTCTTTAACCTTTTCTTCTAGCAGCTCTTTAGCTTGTTGCAGGGCAATTTCTGTTTGCCGACGCTTCTCATTTTCTGTCTCTAATTCCTTATTTCTTTTAGAAAGCGTATTTTGTAAATTGCGAATGGTTAAATGAGTGTTCAGACGAGCAACAACTTCTGCCACTTGCACCGGTTTGGTAATATAATCAACAGAACCTACTTCAAATCCTTTAACCTTATCAACTGTTTCAGTCAAAGCCGTCATAAAAATAACAGGAATATCTTTGCTTTCTTCATCAGATTTTAAACGACGACAAGTTTCAAAACCATCCATGTCAGGCATCATTATGTCCAAAAGGATGATATCAGGTTTAAGATATTTAATTCTCTTGAGAGCACTTTTTCCACTTTCCGCAACCAATACTTTAAAATTGGCTTTTCGCAGATAGTTAAATAAAATACTCAAATTATCGGTATTGTCATCAACAATCAGGACTGTGTTTTTCAAGCTCATGTTTTTCGGTAATAGGTAGGGTGATGAAAATGGTTAATGGTATGCCTAAAAACTTATTTTTTTTTTGAATAAAAATGGGATCAATTTTTTTCACAATGAAAACCTAATTTTTACCACTCCAAGTATAGATAATGGCGATAGGAACTGAATTATTTAAGGCGATTCTCTAAAAAAAACTTTAACCAATTACACATTTTATCCACTTGAAAAAGTTGGGAAAAACGATATAATTTGGCTGCAAAAGGAGCAAATTGATTTGATTGTGCCAGTTGAGAAGCTTGTTCTTCAATCGCTTCAATATCACCACACATTGCCAATTCAAATAAAATAGCTATTGTTTTCTGGGGTGGTGCTATGATAGGTTGGTTCGTTTGATTCGTTTCATCAATACTTAAAAGGGTATCTTCATAAATCCATTCTATTGCCAAATGTTGTTGTAATAGTTCAAAAATTTCTTCTGTTCTAATAGGTTTTGAAAGAAAAGCATGACTCCCAGCGACTAAATTATTGTGATATTTTTTTTCAAAGACACTGGCTGAAGTGACGATTATAACTGTGTCTTTCAGTGAAGATAATTGTCTAATTTGACGAGTGAGTTCAAAACCATCCATTTCTGGCATGATTAAATCAGTGATAATAGCATTAGGTTGAAATTCAATTGCTTTGGCTAAACCTTCACATCCATTACTGGCTTCCATTGTTTTAAATCCTATAGATGAAAGTAAATCAACTAAAATAATCCGACTTTCTGGTTGATCATCTACCACTAAAATAGTGGGTGTTTCATCTTTGATACCAATAATTAACCGAGTCTCAACTGGAATAATTTCTACCAATTCAGTGACTTCAGGTAACTCTAAATCAAACCAAAAAATACTGCCTTTACCTAATTGACTTGTCGCTTGCAATTTGCCACCCATTAATTCTACTAAGTTACGGCTAATCGTTAACCCTAAACCAGTACCTTGGGCCTGATATTTTTTATCGCCGACTTGTTGAAATGGTTCAAAAATAACGTCTAATTTTTCTGAAAGAATGCCAATACCTGTATCTTCTATTTGAAAGCGTATTTTCTGATTTTGAACTATTCCATTTTGGATTATCTCTCCCTTTCCTGTTTTCGTTTTTTCAGAATGGATTAATCCGACTTTTAAAACAACTCCCCCTTCATCAGTGAATTTGACGGCATTCCCAAGTAAGTTGATCAAAACTTGGCGCAATCGCCTTTCATCTCCATGTACGCCTCTTGGTAATACATCTCTGGGAGTATTTTCTGAAAAGTCAAAAGGCTGATATTTGAAAAAGATATCTTTATATTCAGTGCGAACACGAATGATTTCAGTAATTCCTATAAGAAAAGCAGATAAAAGAAAATCTGACTGGTTAAGTTCTGTTTTACCCGCTTCAATTTTTGCAAAATCAAGTATATCGTTAATAAGCGTTAAAAGATGTTCACCACTTTGCTCAATCACTTTTAATGCATGTTTTTGATATTGGTTAATGGATTTGTCACGTTGAAGAATTTGGACATAACCTAAAATGCCATTAAGTGGGGTTCGCAATTCATGGCTCATGGTTGCAAGAAATTGACTTTTGGCACGATTCGCGGCATCGGCATCATCTTTAGCTTGGCGTAATTGTGCCTCATTATCACGAAGTGCTTGTGTCCTTTCAGCGACTTCGTGTTCTAATGTTTGATTATATTCTTTGAGTAAACATTCCGCTTGCTTGCGTTCGGTAATATCTTGAAAAGCAACAATAGCATAAGCTACTTTATGATTATCATCAAAAATGGGGGTTCCCCAAGCTTCTATTGGAATAATTTGATCAGAACGACGGATTTCTATATCATCAACGCTGGTTGCTTTACCTTTAAAAGCATGCATTGTTGGGAGTTTGTCGTAAGGATATAATTGATCAGTACCTGATTGATAGCATTGATAAATATCTGGTAAGTTTTCAAGCTTTGTTTCTGGCACAATGCCTTTGTTATATAATTGGTGTGCTTTCTGATTCAAATAGAAAGGGCTTCCAGAAGCATCAAATACTGAAACGCCCACAGGCATCGCTTCCAAAAATTGTGTCAGCCTTTTCTGGTTTTCGATGGCTTGATGCAAGGCTTCTGCTTTGAGTTGGTAAATATGAAGATGCGTTTTGATACGCCCAAAAAGTTCTTCTTTGGAAATGGGTTTAGTCAAATAATCATTTGCTCCCACTTCTAAACCCGTTACTAGATCGGTGATTTGATTTTTAGCGGTTAATAAGATAATAGGTAACTCATCCGCCTGCCATTTTTCACGGAGTTTTTGGCAAACTTCATAGCCGGTCATTTTTGGCATCATCACATCAAGCAAAACTAAGTCTGGTTTAAAACCTGTTTCAATTTTTTCTAAGGCTTCTATACCACTTGTGGCTTGGGTGACTTGATATTTTTGTAGTGATAGATGGTTAATAATGACTTGAAGATTTACAGGTTCATCATCAACCACCAAGATATGAAAGCTATTTACTTCATTATTTTCATTATTAAAGCGTGTCGTTGGTTGTGGAGCAGTTATTTTAACAGGCGTTTCATCTATGACTAAAAATTGACGACTCAAAAAAGAGGAAGACGTTTGACGGTTTTTAAGTTGCTTGTCTGCCAATGGCAGGGTAAAAGTAAATTGCGAACCAATACCTACAGTGGATTTAAGCCAAATATTGCCCCCTTGTAATTCCAATAATTTTTTTGTGACTGATAAACCTAAACCTGTTCCACCATATTGCCTCGCTGTAGAACTATCAGCTTGTTCAAACGCTTGAAATATTAAGTCTAATTTTTCTTCAGGAATGCCGATGCCTGTGTCAGAAACAGTAATTGCTAATTGTTTATAATTTGTGTCTTTTATCTTCTGTCTAATAGATTTTAAATTTGTGACAGGTTTTTTCGTATTTTTGAAATCATCTACAATATTAGCTGAAATGGTTACACTACCCTTTTCGGTAAATTTAATAGCGTTACCCACCAAATTATATAGAATTTGTTGGACTTTATTTTCATCGGCTTTAACAAGTGGTAAATCAGGCGGAATGGCATTAATAAGTTCTATTTTTCTATTGTCAATCATTGATTTAGTCAGTGTCAACACAAGTTCAGCAATTTCTCGCATTCCCACAGCAGTCAAATGCATTTCTACTTTTTTTTGCTTAAGTTTAGAAAAATCAAGGATATCATTGACTAAGTGTGCGAGTCTACGACCACTTTTGACAATCATCGCGAGATTAGTTTTGGTCACATCAGGCAATTTTCCGGTAGCCCCATCTATTAATGATTCAGCAAGCCCAATAATGCCATTGAGGGGTGTGCGTAATTCATGTGAAGTATTGGCTAAAAATTCATCTTTAAGTTTATTTGCTTTTTTTAATTGGGTCGCAATTTCCTTTTCACGTTCTAATTGTTGCAGTGAATCCCGTAATTTTTTTCTTTGCATACTTACATAATTCACAATAATCACTAAAATTGCGATAATGTATGATGCGTAAACCCACCACGTTTTCCACCAAGGGGGCGTTATAGTGATGTGAATAGAACGCGCTTCTTCATTCCATAATTTATCATTGTTAGAGCCTTTGACGTAAAAAATATAATTGCCAGAAGGCACATTGGTATAAGAGGCGTTATGTCTTGTGCCTATATATCGCCACTCATTATCAAAGCCTTCTAACAAATAAATGTATTGGTTTTTTTCGGGTTGTATAAAATTTAAGGCTGCAAATTCAAAGGAAAAAAATGATTGTTGATAAGACAAGGTAATTGCTTTGGTCATGCTAATATCTTGTTGTAATGGTGATTGTTTGCCTAAACTAACAGATTGGTTAAATATCTGAAAATCAGTGATAACAACAGGTGGAATATAAGGATTATCTTTAACATGCTCAGGATAAAAAGCATTAAAGCCATTAATTCCACCAAAGAAAAGTTCCCCATTGTGGCTTTTATGATGAGCCGCGTTAAATTCATTACTTTGCAATCCATCCGACACATCATAATGTCTAAACTCAGCAGTTTTAGGATTAAACTTGGATAACCCCTTGTTACTACTCAACCATAGATTGCTTTGATTATCAGATAGAATACCGTAAATCACATCATTAGCTAAGCCTTCTTTTTCACGGTAATGGGTAAAGGTTTCTGTTTTACGGTTAAATTGATTGAGTCCTCCTCCATAAGTACCAATCCATAATGTTTTTGTCTCATCTTCATAAATAGAAGATACGTCATTGTGACTTAGGCTGTTGTATGACAGCGTATTATGTTGGTAACGTATGAAGTTTTTTTGTGAAGGTAAAAATTTGTTAAGCCCAGCTGGGGTAACAATCCACAGTGTTGCGGTGCTGTCTTCATAAATTGATCGAATGATATTATGACTTAAACTGTTAGGATTTTCAGGATCATGTCGATAGTGTATAAATTTGTTCTGTGAAGGTAAAAATTGCTCAAGCCCTCCTCGTGTACCGATCCATAATGTACCTGCTCGATCTTCATAAATAGATAAAACATAGTTATCAATCAAGCTGTTAACATTATCAGGTTTATGAACATAATGTACAAATTGATTCTGTTCACGGTTAAATTGATTTAAGCCACCGCCATGAGTGCCAATCCACAGTCTCCCCTGACTATCTTCATAAATGGCATGGATATTATTGTGACTTAAACTATCAGGATTTTTCGGATCGTGAAGATAATGTGTTACTTTTTTTTGTTGACGATCAAATTTATTTAAGCCACCGCGTTGAGTCCCCACCCACAAAATACCTTCTCTATCTTCATAAATTGACCTAATGTGGTTATTAGTTAAACTGTTTAAATTTTGTGGATCATGCATGTAATGCACAAATTTATAACGTTGCCGATTAAATTTATTGATGCCACTACCACCTGTGCCAAACCATAAAGTACCTGCTTTATCTTGGTAAATTGATAAAATAGCATTACTACTTAAACTGGTTTTTAGGGAGGGATTGTGTTGATAGTGAATAAATTTTTCTCGTTCACGATCAAATTGATTCAAACCACCCCCATCTGTAGCTACCCATAACACACCTTCATCATCCTCACAAATGGACCAGACAGCATTATTACTTAAACTTTCAGGATTTTCAGGAGTATGAAGGTAAGGGATATAAGTTGTGTTTTTTCGATCAAATTTATAAAGCCCGCCCAACGTTCCAATCCACAATATGCTGTTGTGATCCTCATAAAAAAAAGTAATTACATTGCTCAAACTTTTAGGATGTAAAGGATCGAGAAAATAATGTACAAATTTATTTTGTAGCCGATCAAATTGATTCAAGCCACCCCCATCAGTGCCAATCCATAATATACCGCTTTGATCTTCATAAACAGGCCAAACAGAATTATGACTTAAACTATTAGGATTATGCGGATCATGTTGATAATGCACAAACTTATTTTGTGAAGGAAAAAATTGATTTAATCCTCCTCCACCAGTGCCAATCCATAATATCCCACTTTTGTCTTCGTTAATTGACCAAATTTTGTTATGACTCAAACTATTCGGATTATCTAAATCATGCTGATAACGTCTGAACTTGTTTTGTTGACGATCAAATTGATTGAGTCCATTGCTTGTTCCAATCCATAGCCTATTTTGCCTATCCTCATAAATAGTAAAAACTTCGTTATTACTTAAACTATTCGCATCGTGAGGATCATGTCGATAAACAGTAAGTTGATAACCGTCATACTTATTCAAGCCATCTTGCGTACCAAACCACATAAAACCGTGACTATCTTGAAAGATGGCATGAACTGTGCTTTGAGATAAACCATCTTCAAGTCCAAGATGTTCAAACTTAATATCTTGTTTTTGGGCATACGTAAGTAGGCTCTGGATTATTAATACAATTGAAATGGTCACTTTTAAAATATTCATTAGGTTACAAAATCTTATTGGAAATTTTATAAGGTTTTTTTATTGAAATTCCTATCTTTTACACGATACTTCATTTTAAAAATTAGTAATTTATTGATTTTTGATAAAGGGCTTTAAAGCAATAGCATATTTGCCAAAAAAACAAGTCAATA
>JAUCGK010000182.1 GCA_030378085.1 Candidatus Parabeggiatoa sp. HSG14 | reverse complement strand
GATAGCTTTCAAACTGGAGTGCAAAATTGAGGACACCCCCCTAACCCCCCGTACACAGGGGGAAGTCCCAAAATAGAAAAATTAAAGCAAAGTGTCAAATGATGTTTGGTTCCACCCGTGTACGGGGAGGGGTATCCCCAAAATCTGTTACAATCAGCAAAATTTCATTTTGCACTACTCTGGTATTCACTTTTGAAGTACAGTGCGTAACATCAGTTCCTAAAAGAAATACTTTGACAATATACAAATCTTAAAATTTTAATATACGTCAATTAAATCAATAAATTACATAATATACTTGTTATTTTTTATTTATCCTAATACCCAGCGTGAGAACAAACTTAACTTTATAATTGGGCTCAAAACCTTATAGGTTTAGCAGAATTCCAAAGCTAAAGCTTTGGACTCCAAGCACTTCAAAAAAGGGTAGTCCTGCACATAGTAGTGGTCAATTTATTAAAATGTTGATTTTATTACAATTTAAAATAATCACCACTACATATTGCAGGACTACCCAAAACAGTTCAGTTTATCCTCGTGCTGAGTATAACAACAATACCTTCGCCAATTGTTTATAAAATCATAGAATTATTATGCAATATTGCTTAAATTTTAACCAGTTACCCTATTCTTGAACTATTTTAAATCTTATTGATTTTAAAGTATTTTTTATAAAAACTGAGTTTAAGATTCAGATATTTGACAAAGGTATTAAGGTATTAAAGCTAAGGGAGAAATCTGATTATGTCTTATGCATTAACTTTAAATACAAAACGAGCCACTTCAGGCTCAAGTACTGATACTTATGCCCGTGCCATCAAGTCAATTCCTATGCTCACAGTTGAAGAGGAACGCAAATTAGCAGAACGTTTACATCAAAACGATGACTTTGAAGCGGCTCGCATACTTGTTATATCACATTTGCGATTTGTGATGCACATTGCCTATAGTTATCGAGGTTATGGTTTATCGCAATCGGACTTAATTCAAGAGGGTAATATTGGTTTAATGAAAGCGGTAAAACGTTTTGACCCCTCTGTCGGTGTACGTTTAGTATCGTTTGCAGTACATTGGATACGCGCGGAAATCCATGAATATATTTTACGCAATTGGCGTATTGTCAAGGTAGCGACTACAAAATCTCAACGTAAGTTATTTTTTAACTTGCGTAGTGCAAAGAAACGCTTAGGTTGGTTGACTCAAGCTGAAGTTGAAAATGTTGCTGAAGATTTAGGCGTAACTGCCAAAGATGTGCGTGAGATGGAGATACGATTAAATTCTTATGATGTAGCTTTTGATGGCCCTAGCGATACAGATGAAGAAACAGAAATGATGGTTCCTGCCAATTATTTGGAAGATGATCGTTATAATCCTGCTACTATTATAGAACAAAACGAATGGAAGATGTATGGGCAAGGGCAATTATACAATGCCTTAGAAAAACTGGATACTCGTAGCCAAGATATTTTGCAAAAACGTTGGTTAGGCGAAGAAAAAACAACGCTACAAGAATTGGCTAATCAGTATAAGGTATCAGCTGAACGGATTCGTCAAATTGAAAGCAATGCGATGAAAAAGCTGAAAAAAAATATGGCATTGTTAACTGCTTAAATAATGACTTTATTTTTTATTCTATTTGTGTTACATTTCACGTTTTATAGCGTTTCCCGATTAACCTCCCCTAAATCCCCTCCTTAATTAAAGAGAGGACTTGTACCTGATGCAATCGGGAAACGCTATAAATGTCAATTCTTAAGAAAAAAAAGATAAAAAATTTTCTGATTATAACGAATTTTGGGGACACCTACCTTTTTACCCCCCTAACCCCCCGTACACAGGGGGAAGTCCCAAAATAGAAAAAGCAAAGTGTCGAATGATGTTTGGTTCCACCCGTGTACGGGGGGTTAGGGGGGTGTCCCCAAAATTCGTTATAATCAGCTATTTTTGTTACATTTTACGTTTTATACTCCAGACGTTCAGGTTTTCGGATTATGAGAATATACCAAAAACGCACACCAGATAGGTTTTTAAAACCTGTCAGGTATTAAATCCGAAAACTTGAACGATAATCCAAGATGTAAAGGAAAAATACGATGGTAAAATTTAAGTACTGGTTATGCACTGTACTTTTAACGGTTATGATTTTCAGGGGCTATTAAATGAAACGACTAAAACTTCAAGCCGCAATTTTAGCGACTATCGCCAGTTCGAGTTATGCATCAGACACCTGTTTACCTCCTGATATTGGCACTCCGTTAGAGGTATTTCAGTGCATTGAGGCTAAAATTGATCGTCAACAAGAAGAAATTCAAGCATTGAAAAAGCGGTGGGCTTTGACTTATGGGTTAGTTGCCTATTATCCATTTGATGGGAATGCCAATGATAAAAGTGGGAATGGGAATCATGGGACAATGCATGGGGGTGTGGATTATGTGGCAGGTAGGATTGGGCAAGCCGCATATTTTGATGGAGTGGATGATTATATAAATGTGTCTGATGTTAGTAGTTTTGAGATTAGGGATGAAGCTTCTTTTTGTTTCTCTATGAATTTTGAACAAGGTGGTAGTGAAAATCCGAGAATATTAGCAGTAGTGGATGATTCGAGTAGATACTTTGACATATTCACTTGGGCAGACTATTCAGGTGGAGTCTCATCTAATTTTCGTCATATATCCTACTCTCCGAATTATCAAGCTGAGAAACATATAAAACAGCAGCAAGTTAATGTCAGTGAATGGTATGACATCTGCTTTGTTACAAACAAGGACACACATAATTTGTATATAAGTGGTAAACTGATTGAAACAACACTTAATCAAAAAGGACTCACATTCAATACCGGCTGGCTATACATTGGGCGTCATAGTGGTATTTGTAGTGGTATTTGTGATCGTTATAAAGGCATCTTAGATGAAATCCGCATCTACAACCGCGCCCTTTCCAAATACGAAATTCAACAGCTTTACCAAATGGGCAATTAACTTGAACCACAAAAAAATTGCTGGACTGTTTATGACAACGATAATCTCCACATACCCTGTATCAAAGTAAAAGGTCTAGTTGGCGATGAATTGCACTATGAGCCATTATCTGAACCAATGAGTTTTCAAATCATTTGAGTTTTCAAATCATTGAGGTATAGCGTTTCCCGATTGCGTCAGGTACAAGTCTCCTCCTTAATTAACCTGAGTTCGATATAAGTTTATGAATATAACTAATTGTATTTGTTATATAATACGCTGATAATTGTGACAATTGTTCCCAAATTTTAGGAACACAATGCATCAGAAGCTTTGCTTCGAGTTTTGCCAAGCAAAGCTTGGCAGACAGTACGTTTCCAAATAAAATTTGGGAAAGATATTGAATTAACTATATTTTTACATCGAACTCAGGTTAACTTATTGAAAAATAAAGTTGAACTCACGTTAGTCTAGTTATTTACTTTCCAAAACCTCAATACCCTCCCAATCTTCCGGTACACCGACTTTTTGAAAATGCTCACAACGGTTCAAGTAAATTTGTGCGGCTTTGTCTTCAGGATAGATGTGTAACATTTTCTTAAAGCATTGTTTAGCTTGAACAAATTCCTTTCTACAATAGTGAGAAAGTCCATTTTCTAGATAAATCATTGTGTTCTTTTTTAACTCAATCACTGAAGGCATGTCACCATCAAAAACTTCATAAACCGTCACTGGTTCAGATTTTCCTTTAACTTTCACTCTATCAACAGTGCGAATAGCATATTGAGAAACATCTTGTAAATGGGAATAAGTGTTTTCAGAAATTAATAAGGCAGTACCATACATTTTAGTCATGCCTTCAATGCGAGAAGCTAAATTGACTGCGTCAGAAATGACGGTGCCATCCATGCGATTTTTACCGCCGACTGTACCAAGTATCAGTAAACCAGTGTGAATACCAATGCCAATTTTGAAAATGGGGCGTGCTGGACGTCCTCTGGTGAGATTGTATTCTGCCAGTTTTTTTAACATTTTAATTGCTGTTTGCACCGCATGATCAGCATTTGCTGGGAATAATGCCATAATAGCATCCCCAATATATTTGTCAATAAATCCCTGATGTTCATCAATGACAGGTTCCATACGACTTAAGTAAGCATTGATAAAATCAAAGTTTTCCTGAGGTGTCATTTTTTCTGATAAAGAGGTAAAGCTACGAATGTCAGCAAACAAAACAGTCATTTCCTTTTCAATTTGATCGCCAAGTTGGACATCAATCACACTTTGCTTATCTAATAAGCTTAAAAATTCCTGGGGAACAAATCTTTCATAGGCGATATTTAGTTGGGAAAGTTCTTGAGTAAAACAAATCCGTTCTTTTTCAATACGTTTACGTTCCGTAATATCTTGAAAAGCGGCAATGGCATAACTAATCTTGCCTTGATCATCGAAAACGGGTGTTCCCCATACTTCTATAGGAATTGTCGATGTTGTACGACGAATTTCTATGTCATCAACGCTGCTTGTTTTGCCATATAACGCACGGAGAATACGACGTTTAGGATAGAGTCGTTCAGTACCTGCTAAATAAACTTGATATACTTTTGATAATTCCTCAGCCGAAGAATCAAGAATAATTTCTTTATCTAACATTTTTTTAGCCGCTTTATTCGCATAGTAAGGATTGCCATTGATATCCAAAACAAACACACCAACAGGCATGGCTTCTAAAAATTGTTCAAGCCGTCGTTCACTTTCTTGTAATTCTAAATAGAGTTTCACATTTTCTAGGTTAATTTGAGCCAATCGTGCATGTGTTTTTACTCTTGCTAATAATTCTTCTTTGGAAACGGGTTTAGCAAGGTAGTCATTAGCTCCAACATTTAATCCTTCAACCAAATCAGCGATTTGATTTTTAGCGGTTAACATGAGGATAGGGAGTTCTGTTGGCGGGAAATTTTCACGCAGTCTTTTGCACACTTCATAACCTGTCATTTTAGGCATCATTACATCCAGCAAAATCAAATCAGGTTTCAGTCCTGCCTCTATGAGTGCGAGTGCTTCCATACCTGAAGCTGCTTGGCTAATTGCATAGTTATGTAGAGAAAGATGATTGACAAGCACTTGACGATTAATAGGTTCATCATCAACAATGAGAATTTTAAATTCCCCTTCTGTTGCAGCTTCAGGGAGAATAAATTGCATAGGCATGACTTCTGACGAATCTTTTGAATCCTTATCATCCTCCTTAAATGCTTGACACTTTGATAAGGTGCGACAACTTAACCAAGCACATTGAGAGGTTGAAATTTCCAAATAGTTCTCTGCAAGAGGTATTGTAAAAGTAAACCGCGAGCCAATCCCAAGCGAAGATTCAACCCGAATTTTTCCCCCATGTAATTCAACTAATTGTTGCGTAATCGCTAAACCGATGCCGGTACCACTATATTCTCTTGCAGTAGAACTATCCACTTGTTCAAAGGATTCAAAAATAGCGTCTAGTTTGTCGGAAGGAATACCAATACCCGTATCAGAAACGCTAATAGCAATAGAGTTATCAACAACCTGTGCAGAGACTTCGACACTTCCTTGTTCAATAAACTTAAGGGCATTTCCAACGAGATTATGTAAAATTTGTTGAAGACGATTTTCATCGGCAAATACGGGAGGTAAGTCAACAGAAACGGTGTTAATCAATTTTATATCTCTTTGATTAATCAGTGGTTGACTCAATATCACAATAATTTCAGCAATTTCTCGGACAGCAACAGCTTTAAGTTGTAATTCAATCGTTTTGTGTTTAAGCTTAGAAAAATCAAGAATATCATTGACTAAGTTAGACAAACGTCGCGCACTAGAAACAATCATGGCAAGGTTAGCCCGAGTCTGTTCATTCAGAGTGCCAGTAACCCCATCAATCAAAGAATCTCCTATACCAATAATCCCATTAAGGGGAGTACGCAATTCATGGGAAGTATTTGCCAAAAACTCATCTTTGAGTTTATCCATTTGTTGCAAGCTGACATTTTGTTCTTCCGCTAACTTTCTTTTGTGAATCATTTTGTTAGTGGTATCAGCCAAATTTATAAATTCAACGATTTTAAATTGACTTTTATCAAGTAACTGATTATTGGCTGCTGAATGTCTTAAAAAATCGGTAAAAGCCTCAAATTCTATAGTGATACACTTTGAAGAAAAAAAGGAAAACAGAAAAGCAAGAAGTGCTGTTAATAACACAATAAAAATCATCCAACGAATTTTGTGATGGACACTTTTCTTTAAGCGGTGTTCTTTCGCAAGCAGTAATCTTTCTGTTTTATCAAGATAAACCCCAGCACCAATAATCCAATCCCACTCTGGAAAATAGCGTGTATAAGACATTTTGGGAGCTAACATGCCAGTTGATGGTTTTTGCCATAGATAATTAACAAATCCGCCTTCTTTTGTTGCTTGACTTGCTTGAATCAAACTTTGAGCGATTTTAACACCATTTGAATCCGTTAAATCAAAATGATTTTTTCCCACCAGTGATTTCTGGGGATGAATAAGTATATCGCCTTTGCGATTGATAACAAAGAGATAACCCTCTTCCCCAAAATGTAATTGATTAATCCATTGAGAAACTTCTTGCCGAATATCTTTTTCAAAATCATCCAAGTATTCTCCTGTGCCAATTGCCCAGTTCAATGGTTCAAAGAGTTTCACAAAAGAATATTTTGGATACATGTTTTCTGGATCATTTAGATTTTTCCACCAGTTATATTTTGAAAATCCCTCCCCTTGTGTTTTTACAATATCAATGAAATTCTGCATCAGGGATTTTCCTTGGATATCTTGTAAATGGATAAGATTTTTTCCTTCAAGCTCTGGATTATTGGCTTGAATTTTCATAACCCCCTCTAAATTTGAGGCAAAAAAATAGCCCCGCTTATCATTCCATTGAAGAGGATATAGAGCATCATGGATTAATTGACCAATTTCTTCAAGCGTATCAGTGTCTTTATGCTGATTATAGATATATTCAGCGATTTGATATGCTTCATAAGTCCTTCGCTTAATATCTTCTTTCAAACGTTTTTCTGCTTGAGCGCGATGATAAACAATATGTTCAATGACATTGTTAACGTGAATTTGGAGAATTTCTTGTTGTGATTGAACATGTTTAGCTTCAAGAGCCATAAATTCTTTCTGAAAATATTGATATTCTTCATGTATAAAATAGGCTCCCAAAGAAAACGCCAGCACAAGAACACTGACAATGGAACTGGTATAATTTATTTTTCTGATACTTTTAGCTTTAAACATTTTAACTGCCTTTAATTTAAGAATCATTCAACACACCTGACATGAAAACAAACTTAATTTTTTTAGTGCTATAGTTTTTCACATAAATAATTTCACACACCAAACCTGACAGGTTTTTAAAACCTGTCAGGTTTTTTGAAGTTATTTTTTTGAATGTCTATACTTCAGACGTTCAGGTTTTCGGATTATGAGAATATACTAAAAATGCACGCCAGACCTGACAGGTTTTGAAAACCTGTCAGGTCTTAAAAATCCGAAAACTTGAACGCTCAGAGTCTATATCAAACTCCAGGTGGTTCTGAGAACGATTTTTTTTTCAGTAAGATTTCCTTTCTCGCTATTTCCCGCCCAAGGTAAAGCGCGTGTGAAATTTCAGAAATTGTACAATTTTGTGCTAATTTATTTTCTATCGCTTCAGCAGTCTTGCCACGATATTCTGCAATCATTGTTCCTTCATAGTTGTGTTGAACAACAATTTCTAAATTCTTATGATCAACAGTCACAGCAAAGTTACCATGATAATCATATCGTGGTTCCCGTTTTCCGGTTTGTTGATTAATCATATCATCTGTTTTCTTTTTGTCAGCGACAATTTTTGCTTTATCCAAAACATCAGCATTAATGCTGATAGAATGGCTAAACACGGTAATTTCACCCTGCTGTAGTTCTGTATGATTAGCAACATAGCGTTGAATTGCCATTAACCCATAAACATTTTCTAGCCAAGCATCCATTGCATTATGTGTCCTAAAAGTCGCTGTGAGTGTCAGTTTACCTTCAAAACAGCGAAAGAAGAGTGACACAAGACACGGACACCCATGCCCTTCCGGTAAATCACGACTATTATCCCACAAAGAAACATAAGCATGGCGGGATTCTAAGTCTTCTTTTAATCGCTTTATGACAATTTCAAGAGAATCAACCACCTTGTCATTATAGTAAAAATAACCGCGCATACGATGACCATAAGTATAACTTTGTTCTGATAAATTTGGATCAAGAATGCGCTGTTGATATTCCTTGAAATGGGTTAGAGAAAAACCGTATTCATTCAGAGATTCTTCTGATTCTTCGATAGGTTGTTCTACAATAACCTTCACATTTTGAAGTTCGATGCGTTCACCTTTTTTTAGCCTGTTGTGATAACCAAAACGCACCAATCGAAAAATCAATTCCTGCCATGCTTCTAAAGGAGTTGTTCTTAAAATGTTATGATTACGTGGTTCAGAAGGATAACGTTGCACTTCAGTTTTTGGGATGGGTTTATTAATTCTTTCAATTTGGCAAAGTTTCTTACTTGATAATGTATTGAAAAAATGAATCACCTTTTCCTTTGTTTTATCTTCACTTAATTTGCCAAAAGCAAGTATCTTAATGTCATTTTTAAACGTATCTGGTTTAACTAAACCATCTATAATTCTATAAGTATCAATAATACGATATGTTGATACGCCAAGATATTCAACGGATTCTATACCATATTCAAAAAAATTACGCAATTCTTCTTTTGAACCAGAAAGATTTTGTCCTATCGTAATAATATAAACAATTTGAGGATTCCATAACAAATTCCGCAACATTTGTGGTAAACCGTTTCCGTATAAATTAGCAACCACCGAAATTCGTGAGGTTTGTGGTGATAAGTCAATCCCTAAATCAGTTAATACTTTTATGGCTTGTTCAGGACGAGACCATAAAGTTGTTATTCCAATATCACCTTCAGGATTAATAATATGTAAACGATCTGAATAGTAAAGGGGTTCAAATTTCATAAATAAATGATACTGAGTGGGGTTCGTTGAACCAATGCCATTAAGTTAACTGATGTACTTCAAAAGTGAATACCAGAGTAGTGCAAAATGAAATTTTGCTGATTGTAACAGATTTTGGGGATACCCCCTAACCCCCCGTACACGGGTGGAACCAAACATCATTTGACACTTTGCTTTAATTTTTCTATTTTGGGACTTCCCCCTGTGTACGGGGGGTTAGGGGGGTGTCCCCAAAATCTGTTACAATCAGAAAATAAATTTTGCACTCCAATATTCACTTTTGGAAGTGCAGTGCGTAACATCAGTTAATAAGGAGGAAATGAGGTTTGAAAATCCTTAACTTAATGGCATTGGGGTTAGTGCAGAAAAACGGAAATCATCAGACACCTTGAAATAACTGGAATGCTCAAACCTGACAGATTTTTAAAACCTGTCAGGTTTAGTTTCGTATGTTATTAAATCCTGAATCCTAAGTGCTAAAGAGACTAATATGGAGTTTTAACTGTAATGCTTTTGCCATGATTTTAAACTTATGGTGTGGTGAAGGTATTTTTTATTGCACTATCAGGAAAGAAAGGGAGGAAAGGAGAAAAGTTTTTTGTTCTTTTTTTGACAGGCAAATAAAATTACTAAATAGTCCAATCCACCATTCCAAATTCCCATCAACTTCTAAAAATCTTTTCTTATGGTGAAAAATATACGATCATCAGCAACATCTTTAGCATTGTCTTTATCCGTGTTGCTATAAGCAATGCTTCCATCAAACTCACCAATGGGAAAAGATAATGATGCTCCATAATAAGTGTAGTCATCACCCGCTTTATCATTATCGCTGAAGGCTTGTCGACCAACATGCCCCCCAAAACCAATGCCATTGGCAAGCGTGTGACCAGCACTAAGTACAAGATGATGGGCTTTATCAACTCCTCCAGAAAGATTAGGTGAATAATCATACGCCAAACCTAACTCAGTTCCTTGTGGCAAACTATAACTCAAACTAAGCTGAAACTCAGTCATATCATAGTTTAAATCAGTCCCAGCACCTGGGTATAAAAAACGCCCTGCTTTAAAACCATAACCAATCCCGTTACCTAAGTCACCGTTGTAACCAACATACAAATCAATTTCAAGATCAGCACGATCTTCAGGTGCGACCGTATTATCCTCTAAAAATTTGACATTTGACCCCCAAATACCTACAAGAAGACCACTTTCATGATTCATATCAAATCCGCCTTGAACAGCCACTTTCTCATCTGTTTGAGTCATACCACGCCAAACATAATCGGTAGTTATAGCTACATTTGCACGGAATTGATCATCTTCTGCTTGGACAATAGGTAAAGCGGCAAATAAGGCTGTTGCCAGCAGCGTTTTGCGTGAAAATGTCATAGATTGAATCCTCATTATTATGTCAAAGTGTTATGTTATTTCTGGTATTCAATATCTTTTTGACTACTATCGTTTTTTCGTTATTTTCAGAAATAACGAGGAAGTAGAGAGAAATAAAAACCCTTAGGAACGAAGATTTTATAAAATCCCAAACTAAGAATTTAATAATGTCCACGTTTAAACCTGATAGGTTTTGAAAACCTGTCAGGTTTGGTTCAAGCGTTTTTTCAGTTATTAAACCCTCATTCCTTGTCCTCTTTTTTCAAAAGGATTTTAATACTTGTCAAAGCTTAAATTTACACAATTTGTAATGTGTAATCAAGTATAATTATACAAAAAATTTTCTGAATTTTTACCAAAAATTAAATCTTTCTAAATAACTGATGTTACGCACTGCACTTCCAAAAGTGAATACTGGAGTACAAAATTTATTTTGCGAGGGGTTGGGTAAAATGAATTTGAAACGAAAGTTTGGAAGCTATCTGCCTAACTTCAACCTGAGTTCGATGTAAAAATAGAGTTAATTCAATATCGTTCCCAAATTTTATTTGGGAACGCACTGTCTGCCAAGCTTTGCTTGGCAAGACTCGAAGCAAAGCTTCTGATGCATTGTGTGCCCAA
>JAUCGK010000438.1 GCA_030378085.1 Candidatus Parabeggiatoa sp. HSG14 | reverse complement strand
CCCTTGGAAAAAACCGGAAATTATACCATTATCAAGATAAAAATAGAAGAATAAAATAGAAAATTCCTGATTGTAACAGATTTTGGGGACCCCCCCTAACCCCCCGTACACAGGGGGAAGTCCCAAAATAGAAAAATTAAAGCAAAGTGTCGAATGATGTTTGGTTCCACCCGTGTACGGGGGGTTAGGGGGGTGTCCCCAAAATCTGTTACCATCAGAAAATTTTTTATCATTCCCAAATTTTACTCTCATCGTTATACATAAATCAAAACGACATAAATTTCCGGGTAGAAGCAGGGATTACTCACCCGTTCCCTTCTTAAGAATAAAATTAAGATACCCATTTTTAAATTCCGTCATCTCATTAAGATAAGACATTTTTCATCAATCGTAGTGAATTGATTTAAAATGGAAATCTGATCATGTTTTATTACCACTTTCTATTTAACTTGACAATGTCACATTTCAATTAGGGCATAAATCTCGCTTTTTCCAAAATAAATTTTGGACTCCGGAATAATGCGATTTTTTTGAAAAAATTTATAATGTCTTTAGAAATCGGATTTCTCACAATGTTCAATATTTTGTTGACCACTACATTTTTTGAGAAAAATGTTTTAATAGGTATTTACTCTCAGGCTCATAATGAAATTATTGATACGTTAGATTTTCCTCGTGAGGAAGTAAGGGTGCGTTCCCATTTTCACGGTGGTGACTAAGTACAACGAATTAACGAAATGAACGAATTAAAAAACCGAGTTGCAACGTGTAATTAGCTTAAATTGTCAATAAGGAACGAGGATTTTATAAAATCCCAAACTAAGGATTTAATAATGTCCACGTTTAAACCTGACAGGTTTTGAAAACCTGTCAGGTTTGGTTCAAGCATTTTGGAAGTTATTAAATCCTCATTCCTAAGCATTGCCAACTCTCTTGGTATTCATTTTCTTGAGGCAAGGCTCGTTAAGCCTTATTCGTTTATTTCGTCAATTCGTTATACTAACAGGGATTGCTAATAACCCTTTTTTTGGGAATGTGCCCGAAAGTAAAACTTTTGAAAATTATTTTATCAATGTTTATAATATAACAAATTTATCATATAACTAGATGATATTTAAAGAAAAATAAAATTATAATTGTTGCGTTTACATGCAAAGCCATTGCTAAAAGACGAGCCATCGAACACTTAATCAGATGTTATGTTGACCAAAAAAATGGTATACTTTTATAAATGACGATAATTGAAGTCATGACTGATGATTTTTTTTATGAAATCATTACTAATAAAAAGGCTACGTTTATGTCAACGGCTTTTTAAATCCCATAATGGGCAGATATTAAGATTTACTATTAAGATGTTTGTATCACCTTACGCAAACGGGAAATGCTATATCTTAAAAATGCCATTTTTTAATTTGAAGAATTTATTTACCGATTGTTGACAAATTTGTAACCTTATTCACATTTTTCAGTAGAGGAAGCATTTATGCAAAAAAAATTTTTTAGGGCTGCACTTACCTCAGCTATCATTCTTGTTGGTAGTTGTGGTAATGGGAGTGAAAACAAAACAGAAACAGATTCGTTGGGTACCCCCTCTTCGTCTGGTAAAACTACACTTCAACATGACGGCGAATATACTATCAGTTCCCCTTTGCCGAATACAGAGATTAACACCGAAAATGGCACTTTTACTGTAAGCTGCACGATCAAAAATGTCGTGCAAAATAATGACAAGTTCTTTTGGATATCCATCGAAGATGTCAAACGAGAGAAGCATTGGCCCAAGTTCCGTGTGAATGATAATGAGTGTCCTAAAACCTCTATTCAAGAGGGCAAAAATAATTCCGGTGATAAACGGGAGTTAAACATTCTTTTACTGCGGATCGATTATGACACCGATAAGAAATTCCATGAATGGATGAAGGAAGGTGATTATCCGGGACTTCTGCTAAACCCGAGTGATACTGTTAAGAGCGTACCTATCTTTATTCCTCAGAAAAAAACTAAATCAGACTAGACGGTTTAGCTGGCTTTAGCTGTTAGCCTTGGGATTTATCTCAAGGCTGAGTAGTTACAAAATGGGGCTTTAGAAAATACGTTTTTTTAACAAAAAGTCTTGCTATAAATTTTTCTGTGACAGTAGGAAAAAATAATTTTTTGCGTTATAGATTTTCATATTTATAATTTCACACGCTAAACCTGACAGGTTTTGGAAACCTGTCAGGTTTTTTGAAGTTATTTTTCTGAACGTCTATAAATAAAATCAACGGGGTGAGTCATCTAAATCGAAGCATCACCAAAAAATTTATAGCAAGTAATATCTTGTAGGGCAACCATAAAGGATTGCCCCTACGAACAATGTACTTAATGCAAAAGGAATATGCTATATAAAGGATTTTATATTGCTAACTTTACGAAAGCACTTTTACAAATACCTTTATAAAGCAATAGCTAATTTATTAGGTGGATTTGCTGATTATTTGTACAAGCATCAAGGTGACACCTATTTCTTGACAATTTATGGCACTACTGGAAATTTTTACAATATTTCTGTCAATACATTGGTCGCTCATTGGCATCTATGCAATACTGGGTTGGACCTCTTTTTTACTATATCAAGTCAAACAAGATGGCAAAAGAGCAACGCATGTTGAACTAGTTATTGTAAGTAAAGCCTCCCAGTCCGTCAAACATTCATTATTTGAATGTATAGAATATCATTTGATGGAATTTGGCTGTAATGTCACTATCAATATCGTTATAGATGAAGGATGTGATTTAGAAGCTGCCGTTAAACTGTTTGTCAAGAAAAAAATGGCGTGCCGACTTATCATCGTTCCCAAAACGTTTACATGCAAAGCCATTGCTAAAGGACGAGCCATCGAATACTTCATCAGATATTATGTTGACCAAAAAAAATGGTATGCTTTTATAGATGACGATAATAAAGTCATGACCGATGATTTTCTTTATGAAATACCCCATTACGAACGAAAAGGCTACGTTTGTGCCAACGGTATTTTAAAACCTAGAATGGGCCGTTCTAAAATCACTTTCATTGCAGATCACCTTAGATGGTTTGATGATTTGAGTATTTTCAGATTTGGAACGGGATTACTCGGTTTTGCTATTAATGGGATACATGGCGAATTATTATTATGTAAAGGCCATATTCTGAAGGAGGTGTCATTCAACAGATATACCATTACAGAGGATTTTGCCTTTGCAAGAGAATTAATCAAAAAAGGATATAAGTTTTGGCAATCGAAAACGGTTATTTCAATTTTATCGCCTCATAGCTTCATAGATTTTATTAAGCAAAGGAACCGATGGTACAAAGGGTTAGAAAAGGATGTGATAACGGCTGAATGGAAAACCCTATTATTCGCGGGTGTAAGAATTGCGACATGGAAACTCAGCATTTTCGGTTCATGGTTGCTATTTCCTTTATGGTTCTTTGTTGAACTGCCAACGTTTGTCAAATGGTTTAGCATTTTTGGTGCATTGCATTATTATATAGCATACATCATTGGGATCATCAACTTACAAGAAAAGTGGATTGACAAATGGCCTTTTTTCTTGTTGATACCGTGGTATTCAATACTAGAATCCATACCCCCTCATTACAAAGCAAAACAGAAAGGATTTATTGTCATCGAAAAGTAACGATGTTCAAATCTAAAGTCAATCTAATACAGTAAAGCGGAACACCCGATACCATTTCAATTTAGTACAATGGATTAACGGTATTTAACGGATTTATAAAATAAAAAATCTGTTTATTTCGCTAATCCGTTGTACTATAGCGTTTCCCGATTGCGTCAGGTACAAATCCCCTCCTTAATTCAGGAGGGGATTTAGGGGAGGTTGTACTTTATCCAATCGGGAAACGCTATAACAATACCTTCACTAATGCAAAAAATTGGGGTAAAGTTCATTATGTACGATTTCCCGAAACCAAAGTAATTCAGGATTCAGGATTTAATAACATACGAAACTAAACCTGACAGGTTTTTAAAACCTGTCAGGTTTGAGCATTCTAGTTTTGGGGATTATAAAATCCTGACTCCTCAATACCTTCGCCAATGCCAAAATTTGTTGTTTCGGGAAAGGAGCTTTGCTCCATGAACGAAACAAATATCTAATTACAAAAATATTAACTAACTGATGTTACGCACCGTGTTTCTACAAGACTCAATGTTCAAGTTTCTAAAAAAGAATGACTTGCTATAAATAATTCTATGTTGTAGAGACGCGATGCTCGCGTCTCTTAACTCGCGAAGCCAGCAATTAAGGTTTACATGTCATTTATAAACAAACATCGGGGGTAAATAATTCCATGATTATTTATGGCACGAGCCGAGACGCGAGCAAACGTGACAACGGGATTGCAAACCCCGCTATGCCCTCAGCACCGAAGAAACGTTGTACGTAACATAAGTATAGCGTTTCCCGATTGGATAAAGTACAACCTCCTCTAAATCCCCTCATTAATTAAAGAGGGGACTTGTACCTGACGCAATCGGGAAACGCTATAACTAAAAGATGAAAATTTCCGCTTTACTAGGCTCTTAGATGAAAGGTTTATCTTATGCCATTTTTTAATTTGAAGAATTTATTTACCGAATCGGAAAATACGTATAACGGTAAGGCATCCCCTCCTTCCGAAAAAACGCCTGATAGTGAGGCACTACCTCCCATTATTGGACTAGATATGGTAGGACGTGGTGTTAGGTTAAAGCCTCATCAAGTTTATGAATTAAAAGACGTTCTTTTGAAAAGAACAAAACACAAGCAGATTTTTAATGCCATCGAAACGGGACAAAGCTATTTAGTACCTGCTGATGGGTACGCCGTGGATGCAAGTCACCCGTTCCCAACAGATCAACACCGGATTATTATTGAAGATTCATGGGAAGAATTTGATAAACATTTTAAAATTGATAATCACCTTGCTACTAGCTATCACGTTTTTAATGTAGAAGTCAGAATAGGACATATTAAACAATTGTATTCTGAAGAAGATTCTTATTATGCTGCGAAAATTTCTTTCATTCCATTTTGGACACTTTATCTGCCTAATGTAACCGGATTGTCTGACCAACTTGATTTAGATCTGCCATTACCCTTTCAATATAAGCATAGAAAGGAATATGAGAGGTTTTTTGAGCAGTATGGCACTCACTACGTTAAAAGAGCATGGATTGGTGGAAAAATTATATTGGCTTTTGCCATTGCGAAAACCGCAATAACTAAAGCAGAACTGCGAAAAACACTTAATGCTTGTTATGCGACGGAAAGTGACCATTTAGATACCAATGTAAAAGAGACGCTTGAAAAATTACACAAGGAATCTGAGCGTGTTGTATTAGGGCAGGGAGGGAACCCCGCTAAACTAGGTGCGCTGAGATCACTTCAAGAAAGCAGTTATAATGATTGGTTAGAGACACTCAAAGAAAATCCCAAGGTGGTCGAATTTGAAGTTGCTGGAATTTGGACCCTCATTCATGATATCGATCAGGCGAAGGCACTTTTGGAGGCTTATAAAGCGATAACAACTTTCATTCCGTTATCAGCTGTACTCCGTTTTGACGAACAACAGGTGCTTTTTATCAAGGGCAAAGAATGTACTTGCTACAATCTAGAAACGCGCAAGACGGGAGAAGCTAAACCCATCATTGAGCTTTGGCCAGCACTGTTAGAAATACCTGGATTTGATGCGGTGGATGCGGCAATAAAAGGAATCCAGATAAAATCATCTGATGGAAAAGATATCAGTAAGAAGCTATTTTTTTTAAAAGGGGACCAATGTGTTCGCTTGGATATTGAAGCAAACCGAATTGATAATGGCTATCCCAAGCCTATTGCAGAAGAATGGCCCGGCGTAACCTTTGAGCGAATTGATGCGGTATTACCTGTGGATTCCGAAACGATTTATTTCTTTATGGAAAAACAGTATATTCGCTACAATCCTGTCAAGCATCAGGTTGAATCCGGTTATCCCCAGCAGATTAGCGCAAGGTGGAATGGTATCACTTTTGATAAGATTGATGCAGCATTTCTTCGGGAAGACAAAAGGGTTTACTTTTTTAGAAGAGATGAATATATTCTCTATGATACTGTCAAGCATCTTTCTGAGTGGGTATATCCCAAATTTTTGGTAGGCAATTATATAGAAGACTGGAATTTGTTTGACTGAATAGACTTCAATGATACCTGACAGGTTTTAAAAACCTGTTCAGGTCTGTCGTTTCCTATAGATGTTCAGAAAAATAACTTCAAAAAGCCTGACAGGTTTCTAAAACCTGTCAGGTTTGAGGTGTGAAATTATTTATATGAAAAACTATAGAGGAAAGTATTAAATGGCACAGATAAAAACGAAAATAGATAAGGCGGAAGAAATTGTCAGAAAACATACCGTTGGCTCAATCTTTGTAGGCTTAATGCCTTTTCCTTATGTGGATCTGGTTGTGTTATCAGGCATCCAAATAGATATGCTACGTAGTTTAGCTGATTTATATAATATTGATTTTTCACAACATCGGGGAAAGTCGTTGTTAGCGGCGTTGATAGGTGGATGTGTTCCTGTATCATTTTCCGGCAATGTCTTTAGTTGGGTAAAAGGTATACCGATTTATGGACAATTGACGGGTATGGCTAGTATGTCCATCTTTGGTGGTGCTGCAACAAATGCTGTTGGAAAGGTATTTATTCAACACTTTGAATCGGGCGGCACTTTTCTGACGTTCGAGCCTCAAAAAGTGGCTGACTATTATGCTCAACAATTTGAAATTGGAATGGTAAAAGTCGAAAAAGACGGTTTTGGGATAAAACCTTAAATCCGAACTCATCTTGTCTGGAGTACAAAGCTTCAGCTTTGTGCGGTCTGGCAAAACTAAAACTTTGTACTCCTCAAATATTATAGTAAAAGAGAGTAAAATGAAAGAAATAAATCATGCTTTGAATAACCGGATTATTGCCGAAGCAAATAAGACAACTCTAAACGAATGGTTGGCAACTGTTCTTTTCCTTGCGACAAAAATTATACAACCGGTCGGATCTGCCCTCGTAACGCTTAATTTATCTGCTCTTCCTGTCATAGAGAAGGTTGGTTTTTTATCATCAAAAACGATAATTATTCTGGGAATCATGGTAGTCATTTCTTCGGGGCTTGATGCAATCTTTAATTTTAGCCTTCTAAAAGACAAAGCACATCGAAAGAATATTGCACTGGTTAGGTTATCTGAAAAATTTAGCATTGACTGGAAATTAGCAGAAACAGAACATGAAAAAAGCGTTGTACTCCATTCAATATCTAAGGAATTTCGTGACATCTCACTTGAATTTTCCAAATAATGAGCTTACTCACTTAACCCTTGGTGTAGCTGGCTCAATTGGTCAATGCTATACTAAAGCTTTTTAGAGCAATTCCTAACAAACGTTTATCGCTTGTGCCTAAATATTCCAGTGGGCTTGTTGGTTTTGGAACAATTAGCGTGATTCTATCTGAAGAATCCAGATTTTCAAAATGTAAGCGAACCAAACTTGGTTTGCCATCAACTGGTTTAAATTCCTGAATTGAATTTCCAACAATCACTTTAAATGGCTGATTAACATTAGGCCCAAATACTGCCGCAACATCTAGAATTAGATCGAAACTTTCCGGTAAAGTCCGTATAAAATTAATATGGACTGAGTCTGAATGAGTCCACTTTGCCCATCCTTCATTGTATGACATGCCTTCTATAGATTTTATACAGGGAGGCATTGAATCAGTCAATAAATCAAAAAATATGATACCCGACTCTGCATTTAGAACTTGTATATAATGGGATGGATCGAAAAATTTATTACGTGGAAGACTGGATACTATCCTTGGGTCGAAAGGTTGCCAAACTGGAATACTAGGATTGGTAATAATTGTCCTAACTTTGCCTTTTTTGGAAAGCAGATAACTCATGGCAGGAACAGTCCAAGACCATTGAAAAACGCTAAGATTCAAACGTTCTGCCGAAGATAGCTGCTTTGTTGCTTGTTCCCATACTAATAAGCCCTGTTTTGAGTCGAGCATCATTTTGAAACTGGCGAGATAGTTGTTCCACAACCCAATTCCAACAACGTGCCATAACAATGCACCAACAGCAAGTATACTAATCAATCGCTTTAAGAATATTTGTTTCATTAAAATTGGGTTGAACAAACCATAGACAAACATAAAGCTTATCAAAGCCAATGGAAATGAGATGAAAGCACCATGATTTCTCGCATTAAAATTTGTAGATGCCACAAATCCATTTATTTCAGCAACGGTAGCCCCCACTCCAACTGCAACACACACAACAGCCGATATTAGCAGTACAAATTCTAGATTTCTTTTATGGTTGCCCTTCAATATCCTTTTCGCTCCAAGCCATACAGTTACGATAAAAAACAAAAGAAGACCTAAAGTAGCTGGTAAGTTGAGTCCGTTAGAAGATGCTAACCAAGTAAAATTAAAGAAATTTGTGATATAACTCTCTCTATTAGCAATGTCTCTTGGATATATCACAAAATATAATTGAACAATAATAATCACGACAAACCAGGCAATAAGAATAGATAAAATAATTCTGACAAGCTGATTTCTTTCTTTTGTCAATCGCCAATAACTAGCAACAATCATTATTATTCCCAGAAACAACCAGACTTGATGCAGCAATAAGGCAGGAATGCATATCAATAAAAAAAGGAGTGCGTTACGATCATCAAACTTTTTAAATAATACAAAATTAAACAACACCCAAAAATAAGCTGTTGCGGTTGCTCCCTCAGCAATCGGAGTAAAACCAGATGCTTGTGCACCAAAGAAATAATAAATCAGCGGAAAAATAAAGTAGCTTTTCTTCTCTTTTGGCAAGACAAAATAACTGAATATCGTCAACACTAATGGAAGTAACTCAAGTGTCAAAGAGAAAATAAATGAAAGAATCGAAATATCTTTTATGCCTATCTTAAATGCTAAAAAGGTAGGTAACTGGTGTAAAAAGGTTGCTACTAGCCGACTTAGTTCATAAAAGAAAAAACCGCCATTATCCATCATCATAAATATATGGTACGCACCATCGGCATAATATCCACGAAAACTAAAAGCGGCATAGAATGCAACAAATGCAGCACACACACACAAAATTGATACATAAGATTTTTCATACACATCGAATTTTAATTTCTTTAGTTCAAACATCCCAACTCCTCATGCAAACTTGCTATAAATCATTCTATGATTATGTTGTAGAAACGGCCATGCCTACAAATCCTTTTATTTAAGGATTAGCCCTCCTGTTCCCAGCACTGAAGAAGCGTTGTGCGTAATATAAATTAATCCCAATATTTCGGATTTATTTTGGTATTAACTTAAGGATTTTAGTTGGGGTAACCACAAGGGATTACCCCTACAAATCAATGGTTGCCCTTAAGTGAATGGCAGTGAAGTAAAACTTAGGAACGATGAAAATCCACCAAAGTTGAGTGCAGAAAAGCAGAAATTTCCGTAGGGCGTGTTTGGGAGAAGTTATTTTTTCGTTAAGGTTTCACTTCCTCTTTCATCATTTAACTATTGCCTTATTTTTTCTAACAAAGCCAATGTATCTCTATTTGTCGGCTTTTCCTGTCCTATCAAATAACTATACAAATCAATATCAGGCATATCCAACAAAGCTTGGAATGCTTGTTGCTCAACTTTCGATGCTTGTTCGTATGCTTGCTCAAGATAACGTGTCAGCAAAATATCCATTTCTTTCATACCTCGCCGACAACGCCATTTTAGTTTAGCTAATTCACTCATGTTGCCCGTTGCACCAACATTTTTTTGATTTCTGCAATCGCCTTAGCAGGATTCAATCCTTTAGGACAAGTGTTGGTACAATTCATAATGGTATGGCAACGAAATAGACGGAAAGGGTCTTCTAGTTCATCTAATCTTTCCCCCGTTGTTTCATCCCGACTGTCTATAATCCAACGATATGCTTGTAACAAAATGGCTGGCCCTAAAAAGCGATCTCCATTCCACCAATAACTTGGACAACTGGTTGAACAACACGCACACAATATGCATTCATACAAACCATCTAATAAGGCACGTTCTTCCTTTGATTGCAACATTTCGCGATCAGGAGGAAATGGAGTGAACGTTTCTAACCACGGTTTAATAGAAGCATGTTGAGCATAAAAATGTGTTAAATCACAAACCAAGTCTTTAACCACTTCCTCATGCGGTAATGGATAAATCTTCACTTTTCCTTTGATATCTTCAATTGGCTTAGTACATGCGAGTGTATTAGTACCATCAATATTCATGGCACATGAACCACAGATACCTTCACGACAAGAACGACGAAAAGTCAAAGTCGGATCGGTTTCATTTTTAACTTTGATGAGTGCATCAAGTACCATTGGACCGCAATTATCTAAATCTACTGCATAAGTATCAATACGCGGATTATCTCCCGTATCTGGATTCCAACGATAGATAGTAAAATCTTTGACGTTTTTTGCCCCGTCAACTTTATTAATAACTTTACCTTTTTTCACAACAGAATGAGCAGGTAATGTGAATTGAGCCATTTTTTTTACCCCAAAAGTTAAACCCAAAAAATTCGTTAAAATAATTGTTTTTATCAGATTTCTTGCTATAAATTTTTGCCTCAAGCGGAGTTCAAAGCGAAACTTTGTCTTTTCTTATTTACAACAAGTCAGATTTTTGGCATGGTTCAATTCAAGGTAACACTAAAAATGTAGTGATGTTGGAGTCCAAACCTTCAGGTTTGGATTCTATGTTACCTTTTTATCGCCATTTTTGAACCATGCCAGATTTTGTGCTGGAACAATTTGAGATTTTGCAAACACCACTCCCTGTCAAGAAAAGGTATCAAACCGAGAAAAGTTTTTTCTTAAAATTAGAGATAGGAGAAAAACACAAATTTATGACGATTTTAAGTATCACAGTAAAAACTCTAAGGATTATATATAATAAAAAATTAAAATCAACTATAAGGATTATTTATAATAGGAAATTTAAAAAAACAATGGAATTACATAATAATAAGAAATTTATAATATAAGGATTT
>JAUCGK010000181.1 GCA_030378085.1 Candidatus Parabeggiatoa sp. HSG14 | reverse complement strand
TATCTTGACTTTAATTACTTAATGGCTAAATATTTTTAGCGATTATCAAAATGATAAATACTGTCTAAAAAATATAAAATAGAAGAAAAAACAAAGAGAAAAAAATGAAATTTCAAATTGAAAAACTTGGTATGATAAACAAAGCTGAGATAGAACTTGGCAACTTAACCATTATTTGTGGCAAGAATAATACGTGTAAAACTTATACCAGTTACGCCATTTATGGTTTTTTGAAAACTTGGAAAGACAATATTAAATTCAAGCTAAAGCAAGATCAAATAGAAAACCTTATTAACGATGGGATACTTAAAATTGATTTAACAATTTTTGAAAAGGACATTGATAGCGTATTAGAAAAGTTATCTAAACGATACACACCATTTATTCCCAAGATATTTAGTGCCAATGAGGACTATTTTTCTAAAGCCAAATTTCATGCTTTAAGTGCAGGTTATAAAATCAACTATCAAAATCGTCACATAGAATCACAA
Organism: Candidatus Parabeggiatoa sp. HSG14; assembly: GCA_030378085.1. GTDB lineage: Bacteria > Pseudomonadota > Gammaproteobacteria > Beggiatoales > Beggiatoaceae > Parabeggiatoa. Next base: position 10,637 of record JAUCGK010000181.1, on the reverse strand, counting down.
CTGTCTATTGGGCGGAAAAATGTTCTAAAAGCATTGAAGGAAAAAGACAAGAATATTCTTGAAATGATCTTACTAGCCGAAGATTTACCACCCACTATAGTCGAAGATTTTTTTAATAGGATTTTAGGGGAAACCCTTTTAGATGAATATTTCGCTAACCCTTTTATGATTACTTCTGAAAGAACAGGGGTTTCTCTATTTCATCGGGAATTAGATATTAGTAAAAATGTATTGGTGGAACGGTTGCAAGAACAAGGAAAAAAGAATTTAGAGCCTTCTGATCTTTTTCAGATGCTCAACGAAAGTGTTTCTCGTTATGCTCTCCCTATCAAAGAAGAAATAGATTTTGTGCGGGATATTGTTGATGTGCATAGCAAAAACAAAAGTCCTTTGATTAAAAAACATCCTGAATTGGCAAAGCTCTTAAAAGATATAGTGGGCGGTGACTATAAAGTAGAAGGGGGGCAAATTTACTTTGCTTTTCGGAAAGGCAGGAAACTTCAACGAATACCACTTTATATTGCCTCTTCAGCAGTTAAATCTCAGTTAGATATTAGTTTCTATCTCAAGCATCTTGCCAAAAAAGGGGATATTTTGTTAGTAGATGAACCAGAACAAAATCTCCACCCCGCGAATCAGAGAAAAATAGCGCGGTTATTTGTCAGGCTCATAAAAGCAGGGATTAAGATTTTGGTGACAACGCATAGTGACTATCTTATTAAAGAACTCAATAACCTAATTATTCTAGGCAATGAGTTTGAAGAGAGAGAGAAGATCATGAAGAAATACCACTACACCGAAGAAGACGTGTTAAAACCCTCAATGGTAAAAGCGTATATTGCCGAAAAACAGACTTTAGTTTCAGCACCAATCAATGAAATGGGAATCGTAGTCAGTAGTTTTGATCTTGAAATCAGAGAAATGAATGAAATGTTTGATGATATGACTATGACGATGGAAATTGCTTATGACTGATATTTTGAAAATACCTGATATTATTACGCATATCAAGGAAATTATTAATCCTGATCCCACTTTTATTCTTGAGATTGTCGACAAGACGCTTGTTATAGCAGAAGAACAAAGTCAGGCAAACTTAAAAAAGGTCACAATTTATGGATTTGATGAAAATACTTTTGCTTTTAGACTGGATGCCAAAGATAAATCGGATGTCAGAAAAACAATAAGGATAAGTGAATACCTTAATCCAGAGTCTAAAAATATTAATAGAGGCTGCGATGGTATTATTTTTACTTGCATAAAGGATAAAAAAGGTAAGGATAAAGGTTATGCATTTGTTTGTGAAATGAAATCAGGAGTACCAAGTAAACGTGATTATTTTCAACAGTTTAGAAATTCTTATGTTTTTATTAAATTTATTGCTGCCATATTAGATGAGTTTAATGGTATTAATTTTATGGAACATTTCCAAATTAAATATATTCTTTTTGATAAAAAGAAAGGATTTGGAAAAAAACCAACCAATACAAAAGAGCAAATTCAACCTAATAAAGAATTTTATGATGGTAAAGAACTATGTACTTATAAAATTCACTATCCTAATGAAAAGAGATCACTTAATATTAAACGACTCAATTTGACAAACAACTGTGATAAATAGCTTTTAGCTGGGTAAGGTAGCCAAACCTTTTTTTGTTTACCCACCATTAATAGCATGATATATGACATAAAATTTGTGAAATTTGTTTCAACGTTTTGATGAACAATGCTTTTATCTACCTTACATTATATCTAAATTCCCATCATTCTTATTATCTATAAATTCCCTAATTAACTCTTCCCATATCACTTTACTACCTGAACCTCAACCATAAATCCCCAGTTCAACTTTGTAACTGATGTTACGCACTATACTTCTAAAGAGCGTGACTCTCCCTTTGATGTCGGAATGTAGGGTGCATCCCACTCACCGTCTTTGGCGAACGGGCAAAAAAAAACCACCTGAGAAAAAAAATGGTGCGTGGGACGCACCCTACACTCTTCATTGTTTTTAAAAACTCTACAAATGGAGGTCACACCCTTTCTAAACTTGACATCAAGCCTGTCATTTCGATTTTCAAGAAGCAGTGTGCGTAACATGAGTTTGTAAAGAAAAAATTCTCCCTTCTTTTTCAAGGCTTAGTAGTTTACGTTGTCAAAATGCATTTTATGCACATTCCTTGAAATAATAACTGTATAATTCTTTATTGATATTCCCAATTCAACTCCCAATTCAACTCACAAAATCTTTAACACTAACAACGTGTTATATTTTTACTTTTAAAATCAAAGAGATAATAATTTTAGCAATTTGTTTGTCAATACGGTATTATTCAGTACAACTTTGTAAATTTACCATATATTTTGTGCAAGAATAGTTTTATTAAGGAAATACAATGCAATCTGAAAAACTTGCCGATTCTGACTCAAATGCGATTTTTGAGCCAGAAGCAGACACTGAGTGGGATGATGTAACGCTTAGTCAATACCGTGTCATTCGGCGTAATGGTCAATTGACCACTTTTGAAGCCCACAAAATTATTGCCGCCATGACTAAAGCATTTTTAGCCGTTGAGGGCGAAACAGCAACAGCATCAAGTCGCATACACGAAGCCGTGCATTCTCTCGCAACAAAAGTTATCAATGGTATCAGTCGACGTTTGCGCGAAGAAGGCATGGTCTATATTGAGGATGTACAAGATCAGGTCGAATTGGCTTTAATGCGTGCTGGGCTCCATAAAGTAGCACGCGCTTATGTCCTTTATCGCGAGGAACATGCCCATTTACGTGCTGAAAAACACGAAAAAAAAGTGATACATGTTATTGATAATACCGGACAACGCCAAGTTTTAGATGAAAAACGTTTACGAGTATTGGTAACAGAAGCCTGTACTCATTTAAAAGATGTTAATCCCGAATTAATTATTGAAGAAAGTTTAAAAAATTTATTTGATGGGATTTCAGAACAGGATGTCGATCATGTTTTAGTGATGACGACACGCACTTTGATTGAAAAAGAGCCAAATTACACTTATGTAGCAGCTCGCTTATTACTGGATCAACTGCGTTCCGAAGCCTTAAGTTTAGTTAAATTTAACAAAACATCGGCAACGGCGACAGAAATGGCTGCCGACTATCCAGAATATTTTAAGGTTTATGTACAATGCGGAATTGACTATGAATTATTAAATCCGGTTTTAGCAAAATTTGATCTCGTTAAGTTGAGCCATGCCATCGTACCGGAAAGGGATTTGCAATTTACTTATTTAGGATTGCAAACTCTTTATGATCGTTATTTTTTACATAAGGAGGATACACGCTTTGAATTGCCACAAGCATTTTTTATGCGTGTATCAATGGGGCTTGCTCTCAATGAAGACGATTGTAATGCGCGTGCTATCGAATTTTATCATTTATTGTCTCAATTCGATTTTATGAGTAGCACGCCAACGCTATTCAACTCAGGCACATTGCGTCCACAATTATCAAGTTGTTATCTCACCACGGTTCCCGATGATTTAGAAGGCATTTACGATGCCATCAAAGATAATGCACTGTTATCTAAATTTGCCGGAGGATTAGGTAATGATTGGACACCTGTACGCGGTATGGGATCCCATATCAAGGGAACAAATGGCAAATCTCAGGGCGTTGTCCCATTTTTAAAAGTTGCTAATGATACTTTGGTAGCAGTTAACCAAGGGGGAAGACGACGTGGTTCTGGTTGCGCTTACTTAGAAACCTGGCACATTGACATCGAAGAATTTTTAGAACTCCGCAAAAACACGGGGGATGAACGCCGTCGTACCCATGATATGAATACGGCTAATTGGATTCCTGATGAATTTTTAAAACGGGTACATGAAAATAGAAAATGGACACTATTTTCTCCTGATGAAGTGCCAGACTTGCATGATTTGTATGGCGAAGCCTTTAAAGTTGCTTATGAACAGTATGAGGAAGCAGCCGAACAAGGAACAATAAAAATATGGAAACGTGTTTCCTCTGTAGAATTATGGCGCAAAATGTTGACTATGCTCTTTGAAACAGGGCATCCATGGATTTGTTTTAAAGAACCCTGCAATTTACGAAACCCTCAACAACATAAGGGTGTGGTGCATAGTTCCAATTTGTGTACTGAAATTAGCTTAAATACCAAATCAGGCGAAGAGGTTGCTGTCTGTAATTTAGGTTCAGTCAATCTACCTGCCCACATTAAAGAGGGTAAACTTGATACTGATAAGTTACAAGATACAATTCGTATAGCAATGCGAATGTTAGATAATGTCATTGACATTAATTACTACTCCGTGCCAGAAGCAAAAACCGCTAACTCACGTCATCGTCCCATTGGTTTGGGAATTATGGGTTTTCAGGATGCTTTATATAAATTACGTCTTCCTTATGCAAGCCAAGAAGCGGTGGAATTTGCTGATTACACCCAAGAATTTATAAGCTACTATGCCATTTCAGCTTCTAGCAAATTAGCAGAAGAACGCGGTAGCTATTCCAGCTTTGACGGTTCATTATGGAGTTGCGGTATTTTGCCAATTGATAGTATCCAAAAATTGGCTGAAGTGCGTGGTAAATATTTTAAGATGTCCACTACTTCTACCCTTGATTGGAATAGTTTGCGCGAGCGCGTTAAAACAAAAGGTATGCGTAATTCCAATACAATGGCGATAGCCCCAACAGCAACAATCAGTTCCATAAGTGGCGTGACTCAATCTATTGAACCGATGTATCAAAACTTATTCATCAAGTCAAACCTGTCTGGTGAGTTTACCATCATTAATCCTTATTTAGTCAATGATTTGAAAACATTGGGATTATGGGATGAAGTGATGATCAATGATTTGAAATACTGTGATGGGCGTATTCTTTCTATTGAACGCATTCCAGAAGAATTAAAAGCCTTATATGCCACGGCTTTTGAAATTGATCCTTCCTGGTTAATCGAAGCTGCATCCCGGCGACAAAAATGGATAGATCAAGCACAGTCACTTAACCTATATATGTTGGAACCTTCTGGCCGAAAACTAGATGATTTATACAAATTAGCTTGGTTACGTGGTCTCAAAACCACTTATTATTTGCGTGGCATGGGTGCTACTCGTGTTGAAAAAAGCACTGTCAATAATAACCCTGCTTTAAATGTAGGTAACACTACTCAAGCTTGTGCTTTAGATGATCCCGAATGTGAAGCTTGTCAATAAGTTTTTTGGAGTCCAAAGCTTTAGCTTTGGGAGAATTACAGAGTTTCGCTTTGAACTCCAATATAAAAAATAATGAGGAGATTTATATATGTTAGATTTTGATGAACCAGTTGTTACACTGAATGATGATTTTTCTACTGTTTCTAGCAATACTGATGACACACAATGGATGAAATCTAAACCCATTCGACGCAAAACCGTCCGGAAAACAAAAACCATTTCTCCTATTGCCAGTAGCTTAGACCCTATCACCATTGGTTCTAAGCGTCCTAATTCCGATGACATCAAAATTATTGGAGGACGTGGCTATGACTTGCGACAACCGATACCTGTAAAATATACCACCGTAAGGGAACGATTTTTAAATGCCCGAAAAAACTTTTGGACACCAAATGATATTCCAATGGGGGAAGATAAACTGCAATGGAATACTGGACACTTAACTGAAGCTGAAATGTGGCTTTTCAAAACCAATATTTCTTATCTCACGGCGGGTGATAATCTTGTTCCTGACAATTTGGTGAATGCTATTTTAGGGCATATTACTGCTAACGAAATGAGACAATATCTACGATGGGTGATGGCGGAGGAAGCAAACCATATTGAATCTTACTTATTTGTATTAGAATCATTTGGTTTAGATGAGCAAGGACAAGGACAAGTTTTTACCTTGTACGAGGAAATACCTGAATTAGTTGAAAAGGTTAATTGGAATCTCACTTTTACCAACAATGTGGCTAATTCAGGGGCACCGATAGGTTCTTATGAAGCAAATCAAGCCCTATTAAAAGATATCCTTAGTTATTACATTTTTGAGTATCTCTTTTTTCCACTGGGTTTTTCCCAAATTTTTGCCTTGGCCCGAAAAGGAAAATTGCGGAATACTGCACAACAATATAGCTATATTTGGCGTGATGAAAATTTACATTCAAGCAATGGATTATGGCTCATTCGGCAAATTATTAAGGAAAATCCAAGACTATGGGATAACACAATGCAAGAAAACGCACGGGCATTGATAAACGAAGCGGTAGAATTGGAAACCCTTCATGCTCATGTTGTTATGCCAGATGGAGGTATTTTGGGTATGCCTGTTAACACTTATATTAATTTTGCGCGATTTGTAGCTGACAATATTTGCAAAAATTTGGGACTTAAGCCTTTATTTGGGATTCGGGAACACCCCATGCCTTGGATTAGCGAATACGAATTAAACCATGAAGTGAACTTCTTTGAAGGGCGGGTTCGTGAATATCAAACTGGCAGTCAATTGACCTGGGATTGATGATTTATGGAATAGTGACTTTATCCACTTAATATGGTCAAATAGGGTAAACAAACCTGGTTTACCCTAGAAAAATTAATTAACTGATGTTACCAAGACAAATTCTTGGGCTAACATTTATGTTAGCGTCCTACACAATATCACTGTAGACATAAAATATACAATCAGAAAAATTTATCGTTCTCCAAAAAGCATTCTCCACAAAAATGGTGTATCTACTGATAATCCTACTATTACAGAAGCTAATTCCATTATAGCGATTATAACAGCCACTATAGCTCCTGCTTCTCCTATTTGTTCCACGATATGTTGCCATATCCAAACAAGAAGATAAGCAGGCTCTTCTTCTTGATCAAGAATAGGTATTTTTTCTATTTGTTTTTTTAAAGCTAAATCTGTTAAAACTGCCGCTAAATTTATAATAGCTTGCCGATGTTTCTCTGCGAGAACAACAGGAGAATTTACTTGACGCAGTCTATGAAGGAGTGATGATGTTACAATTTCTGAATATTTATAACATTCACCTATAATTTCTATCGGTAAAAAATGACCAAAATCACCCTTTTTTTCATCCATATTGAAGTCATATTTTCCCATCACTCTTACCAATGTAAAATGAGAACGATCTGGTATATTTTTTACAACAATTAAATCTCCGATTTTGATACCATTGATACTATTCAATACAACTCCATAACGATTCCATACTTGTTGTTCTTGCTTATCCAATGGTATTTTATTATTGATTTTTTTTTTAAGATTTCGTAAGTCTAATTTTTCAAAATATCCCCATCCTTGTCGAAGTTGACCATATTTATTCAATTGATCTTTAAAGTATTGTTGATTGTCAAGGTCAATATTCCAAAACCAGCATTGTCTATTATCTTCTGGCATTTTTTATGTCCTTTGTCAGCTAAATATCAAAAATAAAATGCACATTTTCCCTGTGAAAGCTGTGGTTTTATTCCCCTCTTGAGAAAGGCGAGGGGTATTCAGTTATGAGCATAGCATTCAAAAATCTATTTGGACTTCTTACGCTTTTTCCGCTAAATGTTGTAGCAATATTTGCTGGGCAGAAATTGGGGGAGCATCATCATCTGGGGAAAGGCAAATATAATTACCTTCCTTGTCAAGGAGCCATGCCTGTGTATTGTCTTGTAAATACAATTTCAAATCTTGCTCGACCATCCTTCTTTTAATCTCTATATTTTCAATCGGATAACATTCTTCCACCCGTTTAAATAAATTGCGTTCCATCCAGTCAGCACTTGCACAATAAAGTTTGGATTCTCCCTCATTGAAAAAATAGAAGCAGCGAGTATGTTCAAGAAAACGTCCAATGATCGAACGTACTTGAATATTTTCAGAAATACCAGGTACGCCAGGTTTTAGGCAACACGTTCCCCGTATAATGAGGTCAATTTTAACACCTGCTATTGATGCTTGATATAGCGCGTAAATGATCTTAGGCTCAGTTAAAGCATTCACTTTAGCAATGATATGTGCTGGTTTGCCTTGGCGAGCTATATTGGCTTCATGCATAATATGTTTTATTAAACCAGCGTGTAAACTAAATGGTGACTGCATCATTTTTTTGAGCTTCTCACCTCGTCCAAGCGTGGTTAACTGCATAAACATTTTATGTACATCTTCACCAATTTCTTGATCACAAGTTAATAAACCATAATCGGTATAGATACGTGCAGTACGATCATGGTAATTACCTGTGCCTAAATGCACATAACGTTTCAGTTTTTTACCTTCACGACGCACAACCATTGCCATTTTTGCATGGGTTTTATAGCCCACCACACCATAAACAACATAAGCACCCGCTTCTTGTAAGCGATTGGCTAAATGAATATTAGCTTCTTCGTCAAAACGGGCACGAAGCTCAATGACTACGGTAACTTCCTTATTAGCGCGTGCGGCATCGACTAGAGCATCGACTAATACCGATTCTGAACCAGTACGATATAGTGTTTGTTTAATAGCCAAGACTTGTGGATCAGTTGCCGCTTGACATACAAAATCAACAACTGGGGTGAAAGATTGAAAAGGATGATGTAGTAGTATGTCACCTTCACGAATAGTTGTGAATAAATTACGTCCTATTCCGGTAGGAATACCGGGTGTAAACCCAGGAAATTTTAAATCAGGACGATTGACTAAATCGGGTAAAGGTAGTAAACGATTAAGATTGACTGGCCCATTGACTTGATATACATCTGATTTCTCAAGCTTAAAATGCTTTACTAAAAAGCCAATCATTTTTTCAGGGCAATTATCAGCGACTTCCAAACGCACACTATCACCATAACGACGACCCAGTAATTCACCTTCTAAAGCACGTAACAAGTTATCTACTTCTTCTTCGTCAACAAATAATTCACTATTACGGGTGACTCGAAATTGATAACATCCTTTGACTTTCATGCCTGGAAATAAGTCCTCAACATGGGCATGAATAATGGAGGAAAGGAAAATAAAACTATAAGGATGTTCTGATAACTCAAAAGGCAATTGAATAATACGAGGTAATGAACGCGGTGCTTGAACAACTGCCATTCCACTATCACGCCCAAATGCATCTTTACCTTTCAAAGAGACAATGAAATTTAAGCTCTTGTTAAGAATACGTGGGAAAGGATGTGCAGGGTCTAAACCGATAGGCGTTAAAATGGGTTGCAATTCATTATAAAAGTAGTCTCGTACCCATTGGCTTTGTGTTTTATCCCATTGATCTCGTTTAACAAAACCGATACCTTCTTTTTCTAATGCGGGAAAAAGATCTTCATTAAGTAGTCGGTATTGTTCTTCGACAAACTCATGAGCATCTATACTAATACGATCAAGAACCTCTTGTGGAGAAAGATTATCAGGCCCAGTCTGTACGGAACCCACAGCAACTTGTTGTTTTAAACCAGCAACTCGCACTTCAAAAAATTCATCCAAGTTAGTGCCAGCGATACATAAAAATCGTAAACGTTCTAACAAGGGCATATCAATGTTTTTTGCCTGTGCTAAAACGCGACGATGAAAAGCCAACAGACTTAAATCACGATTAAGATACAATTCTGGATGTGTGAGATCAATTTCCACTTCATCTGGTGTATTGGAAGAATCAGTAGGTTTTACTGCCTCGCTTTTTTTATCACTTTTACCAGTAGATTTTTTACTTTCAGTTGTATTAGAAGTCATAAATATCCTTAATATCTGATGTTATGCACAGTGTTTCTACGATACTTGATGTTCAAATTTCTAAAAAATAATAAATTCTATAGATTATTATCTCATGTTACGCACAAGCCTTCTTAGGGGGCAGTTGTAACGTTTTAAAGTTAATCCTTAAAAATAAAATAGATTTGTAGAGACGCGATGTTCGCGTCTCGGCTCACGTCGTAAATGATCATGGAATTATTTACTTCCGATGTTCGTTTATAAATGACATGTAAACCTTATTGCTGGCTTCTTTTGAACAGTCAGAGACGCAAGTATTTAGAGACGTGAGTATCGCGTCTCTACAACATAATAACTGATGTTACGCAGATAGCTTCCAAACTTTTGTTTCAAATTCATTTTGCAAACGGGAGTGCAAAATTCATTTTGCAAACCAGAGTGCAACCCCTCTCAAAATAAATTTTGCATTCCGATATTCACTTCTGGAAGTGTAGTGCGTAACATCAGTAACGTAATTTTTTAATTATAACAATAAAAAGTTGTCTTTTCAAGACAACTTGATTACTAAAATACGGTAACGCTTTGATTTTTCTTTCTTTAAAATTTAGCTTCCCTTTTCTTCGAAGTTTTCAGTTTATCTAATCCCATCATAAATTTTTTTGTATATGAATGGGGTAATAGATATTGAACAAGCGAGTTGGGGAGAAAATTATGTCAAGTTTCCTTGTCCTTATGTGCAAAAACGGTTGTTTAATACTTTTGCCAAAGAATTATTTCAAAAACTAGACAGCTTATATAATCCGTTTGAAGATTTATCGGACACGATTACTGAAGACAGTTTAAACCTCCATCAATTATTGCTGAGATATGAACAGTACTTGCAAATTAATACGAAAGCAAGTATTGAAAAATACCACACATCGTAAAAATTATTTGCGTGATTGTATTTAATCAGT
>JAUCGK010000020.1 GCA_030378085.1 Candidatus Parabeggiatoa sp. HSG14 | reverse complement strand
TCTACATATAGCCATTTTTCATGATAAATATTGGATTCATCACAGGAAAATTTACAGCAAGAATAATCTTATTGTATAGATTGGACTCCAAAGCAACACTTTGTAACATAATTACAAAAAATTTTACAACTAGGAATCTGACTTAAAAAATGTTTTTTAAAGCAATTATTTATTTTAAAGCAAATTTCCTACCTTATGTGTTCAAAAAGGGCAATAAAAAGGTAACATAGGAGTCCAAACCTTTAGGTTTGGACTCCAGCATTACTACATTTTGAGTGTTACCCTGAATGGTATATAATTTGCATTAAATTAAACTTATTAATTATCAAATAGTTATTAAGTTATACAGACTCCTAGAAATTTATTTTGGTTGGAATTCAAGATTTATTTGCAGGAACAAGAAAAAACTCAATCTCTGTTATTTACCATATCACTATTTATGAAGTTTTTCATCATTTACCATTTTATTTTAATCTATTTGATAGGAAATTTTAAACCATGAAACAACTTTGTTTAAGCCATTATAAAATGATACGTGGCTTACTATACAGCATAATGCTTATGTGCCTATGCCATTTTAATGTCCAGGCAAATGACCCCACTCAACTTAGGTGGCAATTTCAACAGGCTATTGATGCACTTAAAGCCAAAGACTTGGAAAATTTTCAACAATATTCCGTCAATTTGCAAGACTATCCGCTTTACTACTACCTGCGTTATCAATATCTCCAATCAAGATTAAAACAAGTCGATTCTTACGAAATACAAGCATTTTTAGAACAATATGGCAAAAGCCATTTTGGAGAATTATTGCGCCGTAACTGGCTAAAGCAATTAGCTCATAAAGGCGATTGGGCAACCTTTATGCAAGTTTATACGCCTCAAAAATCTACTCGCTTACAATGTAATTATGTGCAAGCACGTATGGTAACAGGACAGGACACCCACGCAATTCTTCTTGAGGCAGAAAAATTATGGTTAGTTGGCAAATCACAACCAAAGGCTTGCAATCCTGTTTTTGAATACTTGTATCAACAGAGGTTGATTAATGACAAACTACTCTGGGAACGGATTGGCTTAGCCATGAAAAAAGGTCGGCTCAGTTTAGCAAACGCGTTAGCAAAACGTCTTGAACCCACCGAACAGACTTGGGTAACCCGTTGGCAAACCATGCATAAAAAACCAAAGAAAATGCTCGCTGAATTTAATGAACCTGATTGGCCAATCACACGAAAAATTGTCCTACATGGCATTAAAAAACTTGCCAAAAAACAATTTGAACAAGCACGAGATTATTGGAATTCTTTCCAAAATCGCTATATGTTTTCAAATGAGCAAATTGGTGAAATGCAACGTGATCTTGCTTTAGCCAGTGCAAAGCAGGATCATCCCAACGCTTTAGAATGGCTCTCTGCCGTTGATCAAGAATTTCTCAACGATAAAGTGAACCAAATTCGCTTCAAACTCGCTTTAAGAGAAAAAAATTGGCAGGCTATCACACAATTTACTGCGGAATGGCCTGACAATAAGCGAACTCGTTTGCAACAACGCTATTGGCAAGCCCGTGCTTTTGAGCAAACGGAAAAATATACTCAAGCACAACAAATATATAGAGAAGTGGCTAATGAACGTGATTACTATGGTTTTCTAGCGGCTGACCGTATTGGGGCTGTTTATAAAATGCAACACCACCCCATCATTTTTACACCAGCTGAGAAAGTCAACCTGATGAAAAAACTCAGTATTAATGCTGCTCGTGAATTTTATCATTTAAATCAAATCAGTGGAAAACACGAATGGCTCGCAAATGGACGAAGAGAATGGCAATATACCCTCAAACATCTGCCCGCCCATGAAAAAGCAATCGCAGCCGCCCTTGCCCACCGCTGGGGATGGCATGATCGCGCTATAATAGCCGCCTCTAAGGCAGGTTACTATGATGATTTAGATGTTCGTTTTCCGTTACTTTTTCAAGAACAGTTAACTGTGGGCGCAAAAAGTCAAAACATTGATTTAGCTTGGGTTTATGGCATAGTTCGTCAAGAAAGTGCTTTCATGGTTGACATCCGTTCATCAGCGGGTGCGTTGGGCTTAATGCAATTGATGCCAGCAACAGGTCGATATGTGGCAAAAAAAATCGGCCTTAAATTGAAAAAGACACGAGATATTTTAAATGTTGATATCAATGTCAGCTTAGGTACCGCTTATTTACGGCAAATGCTGGACAAATTTGATGGCAATCACATGTTAGCAACAGCCGCCTACAATGCAGGACCACATCGCGCTATACGTTGGGAGGCTAAAGATGGTTGTTTACCTGCTGATATTTGGGTTGAATTGATTCCGTTTAAAGAAACCCGCAACTATGTGCGTCGTGTTTTATTTTACACGCGCATATTTGAATCTCGCTTAGGACAACCATCACGCCCTATACGAGTTGCACTCGCCCCCAAAGAAGCTTGTACACTCAACTACAGCAGCCAAACAAAAGATAATTCCCAAACACCAGGTTAAGAACCTATATAAAAAGCATGGAGTCCAAACCTTCAGGTTTGGGCGTTCCAAAGCTGGAGTCCAAACCTTCAGGTTTGGGCTTTTCCTCGTTCCAACGCTCCAGCGTCACTCCTTATAAAAAATTATACATGAGAGACTGAATGGTTACAAAAAAGTTTCAATTACACTCAGTTTTTGTAGTAAAATCACTTAGAAATTATAAAAGTCTCACTCCTTAGGAGAAACTAACAATGTCTTCCCTTTCAGATTCCGATTTACAGATGTTTTTTAAACATCTGAAAAAACCTTCATTAGAACCTGATGATCCTTTTTATGAGGCTTATTTGGAAAATAGCCCTAATGATCCCATTAAAGAACTGGTTCGCGATATTAGTTATGCGGATGATGACAGTGTTAATCTACTTTCTGGGCAACGGGGTAGTGGTAAAAGTACCGAATTACGTCGCTTACGCCGTTTATTAGAAAAAAAAGGCTATGTAGTGTTTCTGTGTGATATGCAAGACTACATCAATCTTTATTTTCCTGTAGAAATCACGGATTTTTTAATTTCCATTATGCTCGCATTAAATGAAGCCATACGAGACAAGTATGGTAAAGACTTTGCTAAACGGGGCTATGCTGAGCGATTGAAAGATTTTTTTACCAAAACCAAAATACGGTTTGAAGGTATTGATTTTACAGGTGATAATGACGATGCCCCCTTAAAATTTGCCCTCAAACAGGATCCGACTATTAAGCAACGTTTACAAACGGCCTTACGAGGGCATATTACTAAAACCGTGCAACAAGCTCGCCTTTTCTCTCAAGATATGGTCAATTTTGTCAGGCAACAAACTGATGAAAACAAAAAGATAGTGCTTTTGATTGATTCTGTTGAACAAATTCGAGGAGTGGGCAAAAATGCGAAACCAGTCCATGATAGTGTTAACAATTTGTTTAATTATCATTCGGATAAACTTTATTTGGAAAATTTGCACACCGTTTATACCGTTCCGCCTTATTTGCCAGTACTCGCCCCTAATTTAGGCAGAAGCTTGGATAGCACTGTTATCCGTTCTATCGCAAATATACATGTTTTTCATCGTGATGGTAAAACACCTGATCCAATGGGTTTGTCAATCATGGAGAATATTGTTCATCGGCGTTTTGCTAACTGGCAACACATTTTTTCACGTAAACAATTACAAAATGCCATTTTGGCAACAGGCGGAGATTTGAGAGATTTCTTTCGATTACTTCGACTCTTGATAGTAAAAGTGCCTTTAGAAGGTGATAAGCCCTTATTACCAATAAAGGACAAAACTGTTGAGGACGCAAAAAACGATTTGCGTAGAAGCATGTTACCTATTCCTGAAGAAGATATGGATTGGCTTAGGCGAATTTTTGAAACTAAACAAGTTAAATTACAATTTATTGAGGAATTATCACAAGTAGCTCGTCTTTTTGATAATTTTTATATACAAAGTCATGGAAATAACTGGTTCGATGTTCACCCATTATTGAAAAAAGTTATCACTACTTAAATTTATTACTCAAATGTTCAGTTTTTTTTTCGCATCGTTCTATAACTACAAGGATTGCTTATAATAAAGGATTAGATTGTGCCAAACATTTGATTAAGTTTAATTTATGACCCAATTCAAGATAACACCCAATGATGTTTAGATTGATGTTTAGAGTGGAGTCCAAACCTTTAGGTTTGGGTGTTCCAAAGCTAAAGCTTTGGATTCCAACTTCTTCTGGTTCCCAAACTCTGTTTGGGAATCCATGAATGGACGCTCTGCGTCCTGCAACGCTCCGCGTTGCCTTAGTCATTCCCAAACAGAGTTTGGGAACGAGAACAAAACTCAACTTGGAGAAGATTCATTATGTTTGATTGGTTACTCACTGAAATTTATAACTTTTTAACAAATCCTTTAAACCAAGGCATTATGGCACTTTTTGGCACATTAGTTGTCATCGGCGGTTTTTTAAAAAAATTCGTTAAGAAAAAGTCTCCCGCTAACCCAATCACTGACACTAAACTTTCATGGTTTTCTAAATGGTTTTCTAATTTTCCCCGCCGCTACAACAAACGGATTATTTTTGAACACCGCATTTTTAATGTGCGTGGTTTACGAACGCAGGGAACATTTACACTCAAGCTAGAAAAGGTGTTTGTTGAGTTACGCATTGCCCATTCTCATAATCCACAACAAAAAAAGAATATGAATCCTATTTTTGCCAAGGAATTAGCGGATAATCATCCGATTTGGGACTTTTTGCGTTTTGGCAAGCGGCTTAAAGAGGAGACGTTGGTGTTTGCGGTTATCGGTGCGCCGGGTTGTGGTAAGACGACGTTGTTACAGCATATTGCTTTGATTTTTGCCAGTAAGCAGCATCGCCGTCATAAGATACCGGCTTATGTGCCGCTGTTGTTATTTTTGCGTCAACATGTCCAAACCATTATGGCAGACACTCCCGCTTTGGCAGATTTAGCGCACACGCATTTTAGCGATACAAAAAAATACCCTAACTTGAATCCACAACCCAGTTGGTTTGCTCATTATTTAAATAACGGCAAGTGTTTGATTTTATTAGATGGTTTGGATGAAGTGGCCGATTTACAACAGCGACAAAAAGTATCGGAATGGGTGGATCAACAAATTGTGAATTATCCGCTGTGTCGTTTTATTGTGACTTCACGCCCGCAAGGTTATCTCACAGCACCGATAGAACGTGCTAATGTGTTAGAGGTGCAACCTTTTAATGCTGGACAAGTACGGCGATTTATCCATTCATGGTATTTGGCGAATGAAGCCATTAGTTTTGGGAGTGAAGACGAGGGAGTACGTCAAAAAGCTAGGGAGTCGGCTGATGATTTAATTCTTAGGCTCCGGAAATTACCAGCACTCAGCGCATTGACGGTTAATCCCTTATTGTTAACGATGATTGCAATGGTTCACCGTTATCGAGGGCAATTGCCGGGGCGGCGGGTGGAACTGTATGCGGAAATCTGTGATGTATTGTTAGGGCATTGGCAACAAGGGAAAGGACTTCAAGATGGCTTAACGGCTGCTCAAAAACGAGTGGCTTTACAACCGCTGGCTGCCCAAATGATGAGGGATAAAATCCGCGATATTTGTACCAATAAAGCGTTACCCATTATCAAGAAACCTTTAAAACGGGTTGGATTACAAGGTGAAGCGGTTAACACTTTTCTCAATGATGTCCAAACCAGCAGTGGTTTGTTATTGGAACGAGAAGCGAATGTATGGAGTTTTGCCCATTTAACTTTTCAAGAATATCTGGCAGCGGCTTATTTTTTGGAACAGCAAACCCAGTTGGATTGGCATACGATTGTGAATGACAGTTGGTGGCATGAAAGCTTACGTCTTTATGCCGCGCAAGGGGATGCAACACGGTTAGTACAAGCTTGTCTCGACAATAATAATGTAGCCGCTTTAACTTTGGCTATCGATTGTTTGGAGGAAGCGCGAGAATTAGATGCCGAAGTGCGAAGTCAAGTGGAAATGCGGTTGATTGAGGATTTGGAATCTGATGACCAAAAGTGTCGTCAATTAGCGGCTGAAGTGTGCTTAAACAAACGACTAAAATCCTTTCAACGGATCGATGAACACCGTGAAATTGATTTGGACTATATCACTTGTGCAGAATATCAGCTTTTTTTAGATGAGAAAAAAGCAGAAATCAAATATTACCAGCCTGATCATTGGACAAAATGTACTTTCCCTAAAAACACAGCGCAAGAACCGATACGAGGAATACGTGCTGAAGATGCTATGGCATTTTGTGAATGGTTGACTCAAAAACAAAGGGGGGAATCACATTATCGTTTACCTGAATCAACTGAAATGACAGATTATCCTTCTTTAACCGCTATAAATCATTTAGGAATATGGTGCCAACAAGAAGGAAATTTTTACTTAGAAAGATTGGCAAAAGAAGAAAAATCAAGCATTTTTTCTTGGGCGAAAGGAATATCATCAAGCTTACCCTTTGATCGAATTGATCTTTCCCGCGACCTCGCCCTTGACCGTGACCCCGCCATTGCTCTCGACCGTGACTTCGGCGACCTCGCCATCGCCATCGGCCTCGACCTAGCCAGCACCAGCGCCATCGACCGCGACCTCGACTTCACCTTCGTTCTCGCCAGCACCCTCGATCTTGACCACAACCACGTCATTGACCGCGCCTTTGTCCGTGCCTATACCTTCGCCCTTGACCGCGCTGATCTTGTTAAAGCAATAGAAGACAAAGATTTTGATACAGCTACGCAACTCGCTCAAGCTATGCAAGATAAACCCCATCAACAACGATTGGGTACATTGCTTTATGAAATATTAAGTTGTGTAACAGCTACAACAGATTTGAAAGCACGGCAAGCATGGCGACAATATATGGCAAGAATCGCAGAATATAGTTGGATTGGTTATAACGAATTAGAACAACTCGAAAAACCGTTTTGGTGGAAACGTTGGTTGTTCCGCCGCAAAGTTGATTATACTGAAGATAAAGAAGCAGTATTAAATCTCTATTGGTGGTTACAAGTTGTTATGGCACGGGAAAAAGGAGAACTGCCCGCGTGGGAAGGAATTCGGATTGTGCGAGAGCGGAAGCCGTTGTGAGGTTGTCTGTAAGTACAACGAATTACGTGGATAAACGAATTATTTGATAAGCATTAATAAGGAATAGTCATGAAATAATTTCCCGATTTCTAATTCCCTATTGGTTTTAACCCCGATAGGGGTTGAATGTGAATAGCCACCGGTGGAACCGGTGGAACAGGAAGTTATTTCGTGATCATTCCTAATGATGTCAGATGATATCCAAAATAAATTTTGGACTCCTGTAGAAAATAGGGAATAAAATTTGAGCGTCAAGTATCAATCATGTATTATTGCCTAATCTTTAATTTTGAATATTTTTTGACACTCCCCTCAAGCCGCTCTCCTTAAAAAGGATGGAGAACTCTTTCCTTTACATAAAAACAGGTTGGGGTAATTTACGAAATTATTTCATACTTATTTCTAAATTCTAGCCACTCCTTTTTTTTTAGATATTTTTTATTCTCTATAAATTTTGAGAAAAAATAATGAAATTAAAAAATTTGAAAATCCGTACTAAATTGTTAATCATTGCATTAGCAATTGCCTTTATTCCTGTAACAATTATAGGTGTTTTTGCCTTATTTGAAAGTCATCAAGCCCTCTCTAATCAAGCATTTAGTCAACTTGAAAGTGTTAGAGAAACCAAAAAATCTCAACTCAACGCATTTTTTGCAGAACGCAAGGCTGACATGCACGTTCTTTTAGACATGGTGGCTAATCTTAAACAAAATGCATTTCAAAAACTTCGAGCTATCCAAAATAATCAGAAAGCCCAATTAGAATATTACTTTCAAGAACGCTTAAACAATATTCGCGTCTTATCACAAAGTGATTCCATCGCTCAGACTTTAGTGCAATTTGAAGCCGATTTTCATGCAAAAAATCGTACAGTTGAAGGAAAAGCCTGGCATTCTCTTGACTTGCAATTTGGTCATAAGCTGAAGCAGTATAAAGAAATCTACGGATATGATGATTTATTGTTAATTGCTAAAGACGGCGATATTATCTATACCGTTGCTAAACGGAGTGACTTAGGACAGAACGTGCTAAAAGGCGTGTTAAAAAATAGTCATTTAAATCAAGTATTTAAAAAAGGACTAAACGAATTAACGCTTCAAGATTTCGCACCTTATATACCTGCTGGTAATCAACACCTTGCTTTTATTGCAGCCCCTTTTTTCCACGCAGATGAAGTCGTGGGTGTTTTGGTATTTAGTCTGTTGCCCAATACTATTAATGCCATTGTTCAAAATCGTGAAGGTAGGGCAAAAACAGAAGAAACGTATATTGTTGGTCAATTAAATGGTCAAACCAGCTATCGTAGCAATAGAATAATTAAGGAAAAACAAGCACAGTTTGGAGATAAGAAAAACGGTGCGGATATTGACAAAGCCTTAGCTGAACAAACCGGCGTTGAGATTAAAACAGGCAGCACGGGTGATTTAGAAATAGGTGCTTATGCTCCGTTACAAATCCCCAACCTAAATTGGTGTATCATTACCACGATAAAATTAGAAGAAGTGCTTGTTTCAAAACTGGATAATGAACAAGAAGACTTTTTCGCCAAGTATATTCACCAATATAATTACTATGATCTTTTTTTAATTCATCCTGATGGGAAGATTTTTTACACTATTGAACAAGAATCAGACTATCTCACCAATATCATCAATGGTAAATATGCCAATTCTGAGTTGGGTCAATTAATCCGAAAGGTATTACAAACAAAAACCTTTGGTATGAGTGATTTCGCACCTTATGCACCCAGTAATGATGAACCTGCTGCTTTTATTGCACAACCATTGCGCCACAATGGCAAAATTGATTTGGTGCTCGCCTTGCAGGTAAGTGATAAAGCAACCAATAAAATCATGCAGCAGCGCACAGGTATGGGTGATACCGGCGAAACGTATCTCGTTGGTAGCGATAAACTGATGCGTTCCAACTCTTTTTTTGATCCGATTTATCATTCCATTATTGGCTCTTTTGCTAATCCAACGTTAGGTTCAGTAGATACAAAAGCCAGTCGAAAAGCGTTGGCAGGTGAAACTGATACAAAAATCATTATGGATTATCGTGGTTTACCTGTCCTTTCAGCCTATACACCCTTGAAAGTGGGTGATACCACTTGGGCATTGATTGCTGAAATTGATAAAACAGAAGCTTTTACTGTTATCACAAAACTGCAATGGTGGTTAAGTATCACAGCATTATTAACTGGAATTGTTGTACTCGTTTTCATCCACCACGCCACTAAGCGTTTGACAACGCCTTTATTATTAATCAATGATCACTTAAAACACTTGGCTAAGGGTAAACTACTTCAGCAGAACATTGAAAACAAAACAGGAGACGAAATTGGTGAAATTATCATGTCTTTCCGACAAGTAAAGGAAGGCATGAAAAATACCATAAAACAAGCAAATGCCGTTGCATCAGGAGATTACAATCAAGAAGTTCAATTGCTTTCTGGACAAGATCAGTTAGGACGTGCATTGGCTGATATGACAAAAACTTTGCGGGAAACGACTGCTCAAAATGCGAGGCAAGACTGGCTTAAAAACGGACAAGCTGAATTAAATAAATTGATGAGTGGCGAACAAAAAATTGAGACATTGGCAAAAAATATCGTTTCTTTTTTGACGACTTATATAGAAGCCTCGGTTGGATTATTTTATTTGTTGCAAGAATCAAAACAAGGAAAAATACCTTATTTACAACTTATGGCGAGTTATGCTTATACTGCAAGTGACAATATACCCAATGAATTTTCAGTCGGTGAAGGCTTAGTGGGGCAAGCCGCTTTAGAACGAAAAATTCTCATTCGTACTCATGCCCCAGAAGAATATAGCCACATTATTCAATCAGGGTTATCAAAAGCAGTGCCTCGCTATGTCATTATTCTCCCCTTTTTATATGAAAATGCCGTTAAAGGGGTTATTGAACTTGGTTCTTCTAAACCAGTGACAGAAACACAAGGGGAATTTTTGGAACAAATGAGGTCAGGTATTGGTATAGCCGTCAATACTTCTGAATCACGTACCAAAATGGAGATTCTCTTAGAAAAAAGTCAACAACAAGCAGACGAATTACAAAAACAACAAGAGGAATTGCAATGTAAACATGCCGAAATTCAGCACAGTAATGAAGAACTGCAAAGTCAAGCTGAAGAACTTCAAAGTCAAACTGAAGAATTACAAACACAACAAGAAGAATTGCGTCAAACCAATGAAACGCTTGAAGAACGCACCAGGGATTTAGAACGACAAAAAGTAGATGTTCAAGAAAAAAATACTGCGCTAGAACAAACCAAAGCGAAGATGGAAAAAACCCAAGTGGAAATGGAAAAAGCGCAGGCTGCTATTGAAAATAAAGCCAAGGAACTGGAATTAGCCAGCAAATACAAATCTGAATTTCTTGCCAATATGTCCCATGAGCTTCGGACTCCATTAAATAGTTTGCTCATTCTTGCACAATTATTGAGTGAAAATAAAGACGGCAACTTGAATGAGAAACAAGTAGAATTTGCTCAAACAATTCACAGTGCCGGCAATGATTTGTTGACACTCATTAACGACATTTTAGATTTATCTAAGGTAGAAGCGGGCAAAATTGAAGTCAATATTGAAAAAGTATCACTGGCTGATTTGATGGAAACGATTCAACAAAAATTCCGTCATGTTGCAGAAAACAAGGGCGTTGGTTTTCATCTCACGATAAAAGAGGATATGCCATCGGTATTGCATACTGACGGACAACGTCTCAAACAAATCATCAATAATCTATTGTCCAATGCCTTTAAGTTTACTTCTCAGGGAAAAATCTCTTTAACCGTGCGACATCCATTTAGTCATGAAAATATTGCTCAAATGGGTTTAGATGCCTTGAAAACGGTTGCAATTAGCGTTACTGATAGTGGTATTGGGATTCCTACAGATAAACAACAAGTTATCTTTGAAGCTTTCCAACAAGTCGATGGCACGACTAGCCGACGTTTTGGTGGCACAGGATTAGGTTTATCTATTTCCCGACAATTAGCCAGATTACTCGGTGGGGAGTTAACATTAGAAAGCGAAGAAAATAAAGGGAGTACTTTTACATTATATTTACCAGAAACGTTTACTAAAAAAGCCACTCAAGGAATTGACTCTAGTGATAGTACGCCTGTTCCCGCTAAAAATTCTATACCTACGTCAGAACCAGCATCAGCCGATGATGTCGAATTTTTAGGCGGTAGTACTGGTGTTGAAGCTTTGAGCAGTAGTTCAAAAGAGATTGTTGATGATAGAAATGAACTTGAGCCAAACGACAAATCTCTTTTAATTATTGAAGATGACCGTAAATTTTCAAAAATCCTCTTAGAGTTATCACGAGGTAAAGGCTTTAAATGTCTTCTTGCTGAAGATGGTTTAACCGGCTTAAAACTGGCTGAACAATATAAGCCTCAAGCTATTATCCTTGATGTGAATTTACCTCAAGCTGACGGCTGGACAGTAATGGACAAACTTAAAGATAATTCCATCACGCGCCATATTCCAGTACATTTTATGTCGGCAGCAGATCATAGTATGGAAGCTAAAAAGATGGGTGCAATTGGTTATCTACTCAAACCCATGAGTATGGAACAACTTGGAGATGCCTTTAAAACGATAGAACAATTTCTGACAAGAACCGCAAAAAATCTGTTGGTAGTCGTGGATATCGAATCACATCAACAAACCATCCTTGATTTAGTGGTTGGTGAAGATATTCAGGTGACGCAGGGAATAACCATAGCTTCTGCTTTTCAGCATATCCAAACAGTCAAGTATGACTGCATTATCCTTGATATGGATATAGAGCAGGGTTCTGGCAACAAACTACTTGAATTGATGCAACAAGAAAATGATTTATGCCAAATGCCACTCGTTATTTACGCAGATCGTGATTTAACATCAAAAGAAGAAGCATTATTGTTGCAATGTGCGGATAATATTCCGATTAAATCGGTGAGATCAGCAGAACGTTTGTTAGACGAAACCACTTTATTTCTCCATCAAGTGGATGCCAAATTGCCCAAAGAAAAGCGCAACATGTTACGGATGGTACATGACAAGAAAACCATTTTGAAAAGTAAAAAAGTGCTAATCGTGGATGATGATATACGGAATGTTTATGCTCTAGCCACAGTTTTAGAAGATCATGAAATGGAAGTTGTTTCTGGCAAAGATGGTAAAGAAGGACTGGAAATGTTAGCTGAAAATGAGGATATTAATATTATTTTGATGGACATTATGATGCCTGAAATGGATGGTTATGAAACCATGCAAGAAATTAGAAAACAACCACGCCATCGACAATTACCCATTATTGCTCTCACTGCCAAAGCCATGAAAGGCGATAAAGCAAAATGTATTGAAGCGGGAGCAAGTGATTATTTAGCTAAACCGGTGGATAGCGATAAATTGCTTTCATTGATGCGGGTTTGGTTGTATCGGTAACAAAGAGGAATCTAAACTTTAGTTTGGGCGTTTTCCAAAATAAATTTTGGACTCCTGATTATACGGCACTGGGGTCGTTAAATGGACAAGATGCCCCTACACAACACGATGGTTTGTAGGGACAATCCCTTGTGGTTGCCCTGATGTTATAGCGTTTTCCGATTGCGTCAGGTACAAGTCCCCTCTTTAATTAAGGAAGGGATTTAGGGGAGGTTGTACTTTATCCAATCGGAAAACGCTATATTTACCGATTTTAATCAATCCCACTCAACGACCCCAGTGCCGATTATACCAATGCAGGTCTAACGGGCGTTTTTAGTATATTCTCATAATCCGAAAACTTGAACGTTTGCAGTATAATTAACTATTTTTAGGTAATTTCAATGACCTTTTGCGGTGTAATAATAACCAGTTGTCATTCTCTTTCAGGGCTTCTTTACCTAATTCAAATAATACTGCTTTGGCCTGCTTTTGGTATTCTTCCTCAGTTTTTTCGTTATTTTGGCGTTGTGCAACGATGATTTTTTCCATTTCATCATTTGCTCTCATAAAAAGCTCAGTCATTCGTTCATATTGTTTGGCTTGCTCATCAAAAGCCATTATTTCAGTGTAGTAATGGAGTAATGCACCTGTTGCTGGCACTAAGGCAATCAGCAAAATCAATAAGTGATGCAAGAACGAATGGGATGATACAATACCAGTCAATTGTCCAGCTAATAAACCAACAATCAAAGCAATAGTTGACACAAAAAAACCGTTTATCCATTTACCAAACTTTTCGGATTTATGGAGATTTTTTTTAGTATTTTTTGAAAACCACTCGTGTTGATGTTTTATCCAATGCGAATGAATTTCAGCAAGGCTTTCAGTATTTTCCGCCCAGTCATAGACATTGATAGCCTGAATGCTATTCCGAATCCACGTTAATTCACCTTGTTGTTTAAGCAGATGATGATCAGTAACTGAATCGGTGAGTCCTCCCAAATGCCAAAAAATTTGGACGCGCAAACTTTCTGCCAAAGCGCGATAATCCAAAGCTTTACTGTGGTAATGCCACCATTGACTCCCCCAAAGAATAGCAGTCGCCACTAAAAACAAAATCAAATAGCTTATTAATGCGATAGGGTTAGTTTCCAGACTATTATACCATCCATAAAAACCCACCATAGCACCCACTATCCAAAGTACTGCGAGTGTAGATTGTCTAAGACGAAATTGAAAATACCGTGCTAAAGCATTTGCTGTGCCATAGACACCCAACATCGTTTTAAAAGCCGGTGATAGATTCTCGAAATTTTTCCCTATTTTTTCTGGTAAAAGATATCTTTGGCTTTGTTTAATCCAACGTTGTAATCTAGGATGATTTGCATACTTTTCAACATCTTGATTAAAACGATTCAACGCCACTAAATTGTCGGATAATAAATCTGCCAAGTGACTTTTGTTTTGATTGTTAGGCAATAATATTTGTATTTTCCCTACTAAATCCAACGGTTCACCACCTTCTCTGCTCGTAACGACATGGCAAACTGGCCCAGTATTAGGGATATCTAGTGGGCCATGTTGTAGTTGATAGCATTTGGGTAAGTCCTTCATTTTACCCATTAATCGAAATTGCACCACCTGAGAAGTCCCCCCACTTTTATCCAGAGGAAGGCCATCCCATAAAGCGATAAGAATATGACTATGGCGAGCGATATAGGCACCCACAAATGCATATTGTTTCGTTCTCGCTTCTCCATAAGAGCGAATTTTCTCCTTATCTTCCAACAAAGGCAATTCAAAAACTTGCCCTTTTTCTTGGGCTTTTTCTAATAATTCATCAAATTCTGTTTTTGAATCATGGGTTTGAAAATCAATTTCATACAAATCTTTCGGCATTGGTAAAGGCACAATTAATTGCACATTTTCCTCTAATGCGACTTGTGCGACTAAACGATCTGCACCATCTGCTAATGGAGAAAACAATTGCAAAGGCGTATTCGGATGGTGTTTCTGAATAAACTGAAAAATTTTGCGAACAGCCTCGCGCAAAATATCTTTCTCTCCCTCACGTAAATCGCGATGCCCTGTAATACCAAGTGTGATAGGAATTTTGTGAAATTGTGCATTATCATTCATAAAAAACTTTATAACCTTATATTATGGAGTGTGTTGTTCATTCTATCAAAAAGTAAATCTCTTTGCACTATATAATATTTACATAAGGAGAAATCTTGAAAAATCTTAACCGCTTGATAAAAAAAGATTTCTCCTCGCGTCGAAATGACAAGGGAGTTAAAATAAACTCGTTTCCGGATGGACACATGATTTTATTTAGGTTTCAGGAAATACGCTATTTTAAATATCAATCAGTTATAAAATTATTAAATGTAATCAATGGGTTATATATCTTATTATTTATCAATGAGTTAAAAAATACATCCTCAAAATATCCCGCTTAATAGCGACAACAAAAAAAAGCGGGAAATCTGTCTAATGACCACTATGATAATAATGTTTTAATGTTATAAAATATATTTGTAGTCAATGAGTTACATGTAAATTATTGATTAAAAAATTGTTTTGTAACTTATTGAAAAATAAAGTCGAATTCACGTTAATACCGACATTCCGCACAAGCAATCTCTCAAAAAACAATTTTTTAAGTCATTGATTTATTTGAGATAATATTTTTCACGGTTTAGCAGTAAAAATTTATCATGGCAAAATCAAGAGAAAATTTGGGGAGATTTCAAGGTTTTTTTTAATCTTTACCGAGTATCAGAACCTCAATTCAAATTTAGAATATCAAGATAAAGCTTAGATTTCCCGCCAAATGCTTTAATTTAAAAAATATGAAATGCTTGTGCGGAATGTCGGCTTTAAAACAGAGTACAACGAATTTAAAAAACCACAGAGAATATCAGAAGTTTCGTTTATTCGTTGTTTTTTTTCAGATAGGCGTTCCGCCACTGCGTTTCGTTGTACTCTTATCAGTTTAATGATTCTCTTATTCGCTAGGTTCAAATGGATTGAATAGTTGTAGATGAGGTACTTTTTGAAAGTCTTTGATATTGCGTGTCATCAAAGGTAGTTTGAGGTGTAAAGCGGTAGTTGCAATAATAGCATCTGGCATTTTTAACGAAGTTGTTTGCCGTAATTGAATACACAATGTGACAACCTCTTCATTTAAAGGTTGCTCATTGAGGATATTCAGTAATTCTTGAGCACTATTTAATGATTCGTCAGTGTGCTTAGCCCAACCAAGGATTTCTATACGTGTGATGACAGATATGTAAGAATTTGATTAAATTGCCTTTTTCAAAAGTTGTTCGGCATTGTCATCTAAACTATCATTTAAATGATAAATCAAAATGTTAGTGTCGAACACTTTACTGCCTTCAGTAATTAGTCCCATTTTCGCTCCCATTCTGAACGCATGGCGTTAATTTCCGCGTCAATTTTATCAAGTGTTTTTCCTTTTCCCCACGCTCCACGAGTTCGTTGCAAAACTTCATGGATATTTGGTTTAGGATTGACGATGCTCTTTTCGATATCCATCACTAGCACAACATGTACTTCTTTATCCGGTTTCGGGGGAATTTGGTTAATCCACTGAAATTGTTGACCATTGTAAATTGCTTCATAAGTTTGTAGCATGGATATCCTCCAAGGTAAATTTAAAATAAACAATCGAATAGTTGTCTTTATAGCTCCGATAGAGTACAACGAATTTGAAAAAACTACAGCGAATATCAGAAGCTTTGTTTATTCGTTGTGTTCTTTTCAAATTCGTTGTACTTTTTTGTAAGTAGTGGGAGTAATTAAGTTCTATCTACTTTATTCTTGCTTATTTCCAGACAGTTTGAACATGGCTTGATTGTGTGATAATTTGGTCACTGGTGAGAATCGGTACTTGTAAATGTTTGGCTGTACCCACTAAAATACGGTCATGCAATTCAGGTGCATCGTCAACGGTAGCTGCTGCTAAAACCACATCAGCATCTATAGGCACTAGCGTATAGTTTGGACTATTTGAAATTAGTGTCATCACTTCAGCTAAATCAACTGTTATTTTTTTGGCTTGTGCTAAATAAAGGATTTCCATTAAGCTGACAGCTGAAACAAAAATAGTATGTTCTTCCGCATCGGCTTCTTGTAAAATCTTGCGGGCTTGTTGACCCAAACGGCGATGTTTACGCAAATGACGTATTAAAGCAACACTATCAGCTAAGTAACGCATTGAGTTTATCCTCAGTTTGTTGAGTCAATTGTTGCCGCAAAGCTCGGACATCTTCGTCTGTTACGTCAAAGTGTATGTCTTCCCACAAACCTTCAAGTCTTACTGGTTTATTAGTTGTTTTTAAGCCATCACGATATTTAAGATAGTTCACAAAATTGATTAATTCAGACAAATTTTTAGACGATAAATACTTAACTTCTTGATAAAGTTGGTTTTGTAATGCTTGAACTCCAATAGTGCTTTGAATCATTTCAGTTTCTCCTAATGTCAAAATAGAGTACAACGAATTTGAAAAAACTACAGCGAATATCAGAAGCTTTGTTTATTCGTTATGATTTTTTCAGATTCGTTGTACTTTTTTGTTAGTTTTGGCGGGGTTTTACTTCGTTCTACCCATCCTACTCTTGTTATTTGTGTTTCACTCCCTTGGGATTAGAAATTACGTCATAAAAAAACATCTTAACGGGGTTGAATATAAATAGCCACTGGTGTAACCTATGAACAACATACGAAAACCAAAAATTTTAAAATGTCAACCTACACTCAAATATTGTATCAAATCATTTTTTCAACCAAAGACAGAGAACCCACCTTAGTTAAGGAAGATAGAGAAAAGTTGTTCCGATATATATGGGGTATTTTAAAAAATAACAAAAGTCATCTCTATCGAATCAATGGAATGGAGGATCATATTCATATTCTCACCAGTTTGCATCCTACTATCGCTTTGTCTAGTTTGGTAAAAGACATAAAGGTGGCGAGTTCTAAATTTATAAAGGAAAATCAAGTTTTTCCGAATTTCGGGTATTGGCAAAATGGTTATGGTGCGTTTACCTATTCGTATCATGCGAAAGATGATTTAATTGCATATATTAAGAATCAAGAAGAACACCATAAGACGGTTTCTTTTATGGATGAGTATAAAACATTATTGAAAGAATTTGGGGTTGAATTTGATGAAAAATATTTAATTTAGATTTACGTTGATGTGTTAACCCCGAAGTTAAACATGTTCCATAATTCCATCGTTCCATAGGTTTCACCTATGGCTATTCACGTTTTACCCCTTTGGGGTTAGGAAATTGCGTGGACGTACCAACCCCGAAGGGGTTAAATGTAAATAGCCATAGGTGGCAAGCTATGGAAAACGTCATAAAAATCTCAACCCCAACGGGGTTGAATATAAATGGGCATTGATGTAACCCAAATATATACAAATTCAAAAAATTGTTGATAAACGTTGTTTTGAATGGGTGATGATTTAATCGTTTTTACATTCAACCCCGTTGGGGTTGATTCGTATATTTTCCGTGTTCCATAGGTTTCACCTATGGCTATTCATGTTTTACCCCGTTGGGGTTAGGAAATTGCGTGGACGTACTAACCCCGAAGGGGTTAAATGTAAATAGCCATAGGTGGCAACCTATGGAAAACGTCATAAAAATCTCAACCCCAACGGGGTTGAATATAAATGGGCATTGATGTAACCCAAATATATACAAATTCAAAAAATTGTTGATAAACGTTGTTTTGAACGGGTGATGATTTAATCATTTTTACATTCAACCTCGTTGGGGGTTGGTTCGTATATTTTCCATGTTCCATAGGTTTCACCTATGGCTATTCACGTTTCACCCCGTTGGGGTTAAGAATTTGCGTGGACGTATCAACCCCGAAGGGGTTAAATGTGAATAGCCACCGATGAAATCGGTGGAACGTAAATTGTTGGTAACACGGTTGCCCATCAAGACGTTGAAATATTTAATGATATTTATACATTATGCCATTGTGAAATGATGGGCAAGATGAGGCTTTGCACACCCTACCTGACTTTATTCAAACAAACAACCGCCAGCCACCCAAAAAGCAGAAGAAAATCAAAAAGAGGTGAGCAACAATCAGCAGTAGGAAAGCGAAGCGAGCGAACCAAGAAGGAGTGCCGGTTTCTAAACTTTTTTCCACGATGCTCGCTACGATGCTTGCCACGATGCTCGCCACGCCGATCATCACAAAAAACGTCACGCTTAACGCCAAGACGAACGCCAAAACTAACGCCAAAACGATCACCACGCCGCTCACCACAACGAACGTCACGTTGCTCGTTATGATGCTCTCCATGCCGCTCGCATCGCTGTTCGCCACGAAAATCGCCACATCGAATGCCACGAAAATCGCCACGAAAATCGCCACACTTAATGTCACACCGTTCGCCACGTTGTGTGCTATCCTGAACACCATGCTGAATGCCATGCCGAACGCCACAACATTTGCCACGATGATCCCCACGCCGCTCCCCACGCCGCTCCCCACGCCGAGTATCACGCCGAACGCAGCACTGAACGCCACGGTGCCCTGTACGCCGAACGCCGACTTTTCATGCAAAAAATATCCTAACCATCTTACGCTGAAAGCCGACTCTTCATGCAAATATCCCAACCATCCCCCCAATAACCAACATCCTACTAATCCGACACTCGTCCACAAATAAGTCTCTGGCAACCACGTATTATTTGAATGAGGTAGCCACTCTAATCCCAAAGCCAAGCTAGGCATTAACAAAGGCAACCATATTAGGGTACTAACCAACCACTTACCTACACGCCTATCATCTTCTTCAGCAAATTTTTCTCGATAGTCTATCAATTGCTGTGGCATAACCAAAATCCACCATAATAAGCGGAGATAGTCTTGGGGATTTAAAGCAGAAAGTTTTTTTGGTGTTGTGGGTTCAGGAGATTGAGAAAATAAATTACGCAATATTTTTGGTATCTTAACAGCTAATTTATCTCCCATGAAAGTCATAAATACATGGTCATGTAATGGACTATTTTTCGGTGCTTTTTTTGACCATTTTGGCAATAGCCGTTGTACTAAAGCAGACAAGGAATTTTGTTGCGGTTTCGCAATTTCCAAATTAAAGTCTGATAACGGTTTATCTGAGGTTTCCAGCAATCGCTTGTACAATGCTGTGCGTATTTCACGCTCTTGAGTCAAAGATAACTCTTTTATCAACTGCTCACGTAACCAATCTGGCATATACCCATAACGAAACCAAGGCAAACGCGCTAACTTAGCCAGACGTTCCTCAGTCAATGATTTCAGTTGTTCGCCTAGATAAAGCGTTAATTGCCAACGTAGTTCTGGATAAACCGCACAGGCACTGAACCAATAATAAGCTGCATCTCCCAGAAAATCCCGTACCTGTTTGAGTAATTCTGTCAATACAGGAGCATCCAGTGCATGGTGTTCAAGCCAACGCCGCGGACGTTCTTGAAGATATTCAGGAAATTCCCCAGAAAACGAATCAGTAGGCTTAGGCTGCCAAGTACCAGTGTTAATTTGTTCAACCAGTCCTTGTAATCCCTCCTCATTCGCTGGCAAAATAAGGAAATCGGCCCCATCTAATAGCTGCTCTCGGTATCCCCATTGTTCAGGACTTTCTAAAGTAAACAATGCCCTTTGCGACCATACCGAAAATTGTTCAATCCAATTGACAACTTTACAAGTAATGGGATTAATGAGTCCATTGCCATCAGAAAAAACCATCAACCGATGTTCGGGATAATGTTGTGCTAATTCTATTAGCATGAGCGATGCCTGTTGACTTTTTTCTGGATAGCAACGGCGTGGCACTGTATCAAAATAATAGCGTGTAACTGAGACATCATCAGCAACTAATTGATTAATCAGTGAATTGATTAATTGGGTCTGATGATCATTGAAAGTCGTTCTATCTATCAACGCTAAATATTCTGGACGAGTTTTAATCGTACCGGTGACAGGTACAAACCAACCGCCAGATTGGATTGTTTTTTCAACAGTAGCATCAATATCCAGCAAATTTGCCTGTATAGAGATATGTTTGCGTAACTGTTGTGCAGTACGTGCCAAGCTCACTGATTTAAAAAACTTATCATCTATGGACTGAACAAATAATTTTTTTATATCAGGCGGTTCTTTGGTGGATTGCCTTGCCAAGAAGAGTTGCGCCCGATACCACCACCATAATCGCCACAACAATAAAACTAAAAATGGCGATAGTAAAGTGAACCATACTTGTAATGATGGTAATTTATCTGTTAAAGAAGAACTTACTGGTTTTATTTTGTCTGGTTGTATGGGTTGGGCAACTTCCTCACTTCCTTGTTGCATAGTTTGGGCGATGGCTATATCTGAGCAATAAACAAGAATACTTGAAAGAAATACTATAACAAAGATAATAAAGAGCCATTTCCATAAGGTATTACCATTTTCTATAGTGTGTAGTTCAGATTCAATATCATTTAAAGGGTTGATTTTAGTCTCAACAACAGTTGTTTGATGAAATTGCTTTACCCATTGATTAAAATGTGTTTCAAATTCATCCTGTTCTTTAGGTGAATGACAGAGTATGGGTGCTAAAAACTGCCGTAGTTCAGCTAGTTCAGAGGGGAGTTTACCTTGTGCTGCTAATGTTAAAATCAAATCTTGCACGGCAATGTATTGCGCCTCCCCGATGTTGTAGTCGGCAAAGCGCAATTTGTCTATAAAGTTGATTAATTCTTTAGTTAGGATTTCTGTTGTAGTCATGTGTTTACATTCAACCCCGTTGGGGTTGGTTCGTCTATTTTTCATGTACCATAGGTTTCACCTATGGCTATTCACGTTTCACCCCGTTGGGGTGATGTGCTAACCCTGAAGGGGTTAAATGTGAATAGCCACCGATGAAATCGGTGGAACTATTTGGTGGAATTATTTGGTGGAATTATTTTTCACTTAATGCTACTTGCTCTAATCGTTTCAACACGCTTAAAACTGTATATAACTCATTGCCCGGATTCCGAAGTTCAAACACCTTAGATAAAGCATATTGTGGAGTCTTCCCTTTTACCAGTTTGATAAAGACAAAACTTCCACCGGTTGTTATCATGCCAAAACAAGGTTTGTCTTGATTCTCATGAGCTAACATGTAAGCCAATATTTGTGCTAATCCAGCCTCAATCGAAAAGGCAGCCTGTTTTGATTCAATAACCATGACCCAAAATTGCTCTTTCAAAACCAAAACATCAATTTTTCCTTCAACAATCACATCACCATCCTTATGGGAGACTTTAACCGAATATTCTGATTTGGTATGAAAGGGATATGAAAAAAAAACAGCGAGATGTAATAATGGCCCTAGTATTGCCATTTTAACCGTATCTTCAAGTAATGGAGGATACTTAACTAAGTTGAAATAACTTGCTTTCACTTGATTCATAACTTGTTTATCTAAATGGGTTATTTCTGTTAAATCTGTTTGCCATTCAGAAAAAAATTGTTCATCATTGCTCAGTTGAAGACCAAATTTGGTTTCCAAGTCATGTAATGAGATATCAGTTGCACGAATAGTTTTACTCATCGTATTTCTCCTGTTTTATTTTGTGGCAATTAAAATATCCTTAGCCTTATCAATATCTTCCTTCATTTTCACCAAACTACTCAACGTATCTAACACACATTCAGGATGAGTCGCAATAGGATTATCGACATTCGGATACATATCACGCAGAACCATTAACCAATTGAGTAATTCAGCGGTTGAAGGTTTTTTACGCAATCTCCCCTCTTGCCGCAATTGCAAAAATATTTCCAAGGCTTTATTCAGAAAATCATTATTGGGAAATGTGTCTAAACGTGCCTCAATAATTTTCTCTAAACGCTCTTTTTCTGGAAAAGGCAGATTGTAGTAAATACAACGACGTAAAAACGCTTCGGGTAATGGTTTTTCTGAATTACTGGTGAGTACCAATATTGGTGCCAGATTCTCTGTGGCTTTGATTTCTACATTGCCTAATTCTGGAATACGAAAATATAAGTTCTCAATTTCATTGAGAATATCATTCGGAAA
This sequence comes from Candidatus Parabeggiatoa sp. HSG14, assembly GCA_030378085.1. GTDB lineage: Bacteria > Pseudomonadota > Gammaproteobacteria > Beggiatoales > Beggiatoaceae > Parabeggiatoa. The sequence goes on along the minus strand of JAUCGK010000020.1, from coordinate 10,544 downwards.
ATCACTGGGTGCTTTATCAATTTCATCAATTAATACCACCGAGCGGCGGGGTTCGGTGTGACTAAAACCGGCGGGTAAATAATCTTTCACGGTTTCAGGCGGGTTTGTGCGTATAATCGCCTTACCTAAGGCATTGTAGGTTAAGTAATCAACACTGCGTTTTCGGATATCGGTTTCACCCAATTTTGCTGCTTGTGCCGCATGAAATCGCCCCAGCGCATCGTATATATAAAATAAATCACGGGCGGTAGAAGTTGATTTGGTTTCAAATTTAAGCAATTCCCCTAAACCCAATTGATAGGCGAGACTATAGGCTAATTGTGTTTTTCCCGTTCCTGGCTCCCCAGTTAATAACAATGGTTGTCCCAATAACAATGCAACATTCACCGCTTTAACCAATCCTTCGTCTGGCAAATAAGCTTCGGGGCGCGTTTGATTTTTTTGACGCGATTGCGGTAACTCAACCGGTTTAGTAGGAGAACTTTTTGGGGGTTCCTCGGTGTAAAATGGAAAGTTCATTTTTTATCCTTTTGAAATTAACTACGTTTAACAGTTGTTTCGGGAATGGAACGAAGTGGATTTCCCGAAACCCACATTTATCTAGTAGATTTCCCGAAACCCATATTTGGCTTTAGTTTCGGGAAATCGCTCCACTCATTCCCGAAACAACTGTCAATTACTTTTAACAATTTCAACCTTGTCGTAAATATCAATTAAGGCTAAATGACAGTTAATTGAAGGCAGTTCAATAACCTCTTGCAAATCGCTGGTTTCTGATAATAACCATTGATTATTCTCCTGTTTGACATGGTGTTCAATGTGATATTCATCTTGGGCAACCAGAAGATACTCTTTAAGGGAGTCCAAAGTACGATAATGCTTAAACTTGGTACCTCGATCATAGTTGGCAGTGCTATCGGAAAGTACTTCAATGAGTACAGTGGGATTAAGCAACGTATCTTTTTGTGCATCATCAAAGCGCGGTTTGTCGCAAAGTGCCACAATATCAGGATAGGTATATAAACCCGTTGGACTTACCTTAACACGCATATCGTTGACATACACTCGACAAGGACGTTTTTTGAATTGCGTGTGAATTTCAGCCAAAACGTTTGCGGTGATTTGATTGTGTTCTAAGCTCGCGCCTGACATTGCAAAAATTTCACCTTCAAAGTATTCACTTTTATATTCAGCTTTGCGTTCTAAAGCTAAATATTCTTCTGGTGTAATATAAGCTGTCTGAGGTTGTGTTGACATTGTATTATCTCCTTTCCTGAAGCTATAGCTTTTCAGATAAATATTTTGGCCTTAATACCTGCCAGGTTTTCAAAACCTGGCAGGTATGATAATTGTGATTTTTCTGAAATCTATATGATGGTATTACTAAGCGGTGGAGTTAAACCTTAAATACATCCGGTGGGAATTCTTCGAGTATTTTACGAAGTTTTCTGGCTAAATCACACATTGGTATGGTTTCATCCGGCGATTTAAAAAGATTATCAATTTTTGGTCGTACAATATCGGAAACACTACGCAAATGCTCCCTTGCCCATGCCTCAACATCCTCTTTTTCAATGCTTGTTAATTCTGGTAAAACAATGCCATTGATACCAAATTTTTCTAAGAAATTTTCTTTTTCCAAGTTTTTAAATTTTTCTCGGATTTGATCATTAATAGATTTTTTCTGAAGCCAACTTTTAAGACGGGACTGTTTTATGTCTTTGTAATTGAAATAAAGACATATCAATAACAAGTGACGGTGTGTTGGTGGCAATTCTAGTTTTGCCCAAAATTCGATAAAATTCTGAATAACTTTTATTCCTCCGCATCGTGACCAATTTTTAGTACACATATCAGAGTGTAAAATAATAGGATTTCTTTCGTTTACAATGGCATCAACAATTTCAGAATCTGAAACAAAACGTTTACCCAATAATTTTAGACTTAATTCTTCTGAAATATCTTGGTGTAAATCATCAATATCTTCTGAAAAATCACAATGAATGAAGTGTGACGTGATCCCATCTCCATGAATTACTGTGGGAAGGTAATATTTGGCAAGACGATCCACAAAGCTATCACTGCATTGACACTCATTACTATGAATTAAACATAATAAAGGACGTTGTTTATCATGATGTGTTTGTATTGCTTTACCCAATTGACGTTCTTGTGGTCTGCGGTTGGGTAAATGAGGGCGTAAATCAATATCGGGATTTACCTTGTATTTTTTTTGGGGAGTAATTTCATTAGGTTGAAGAACTGACAATAAATCATCACGCTTGATAAACTTTAAAGCTTCAGATAATTTTTGAAGTCTCTCATCATCTTCTTCTAACCATTCCCAAATTGCTTGACATTCACGTCCTTGTGGAAATTGATTACGGCGATGTGTGGGAATCTCAAGACAAGTCGCTAAATCTTGCCAGTCGTTTCCTAATCGATGGCAAAAATCTATTTTGCTTTTACCTGAATAAACTGACATGGTGAAATAAAACCTCTATTTATCTGTATTCAATAATTTAACTAAATCTTGACGATCCAAAAAGTTTAGGTAGTCCTGCACAAAGTAATGGTAAATTTTTTAAGAGATTAATTTTATTATGGTTTTAAACTGCTACCACTACTTTATGCAGGACTACCAAATCTTAAACTCAAGAAAATCTAATTTTGGAGCAAATTTAGACGAATAATCTACAGTTAGATTGTGTTAAAGTCTCAGAGACTTCAGTCACATCAAAAGTATAAGTCACATCTGCAAAGGGTGCTACTAAATCATGATCATGAGTGACCATCACAATGGTTGTACCACTTTCTTTAGCCAAATTATGAAAATCTTTCACAATATTCAAAGCTCTCGTTTTATCGACAGCAGCTGTGGGTTCATCAGCAAGAATAATGTTTGGATTATGGTTGATGGCACGTAAAATAGCGACACGCTGCCGTTGTCCACCAGAGAGATATTGTGGTTTCTTATCTAGCAATCCTTCTACACCAAAGCGTTTTGCTAAATCTTTAATTTGAGAGTCATGGTGATAGCCGTTAAGCTTTGAAGGTAATTGCAAATTTTGAAACACCGTTAAAAAAGGGAGTAAGCCCCCTGTTTGTAGCACATAGCCAAAACGTGAACGGCGTAATGTTGCCAAATCATGTTCTGCTTCACTGTCCCATAAATTTTTGATATTGGTTTGTTGCGATGTTTCTGCATTTTGAGTTTCATAATAGCTAAATTGACTACAATGAGTGGGCCTTGAAACCAATGCTAACATATCAAGCAATGTACTTTTACCACAACCACTTTCACCTACAACAGCAACAAATTGGCCTTTTTGCAATTCCAATTTAGGAATATGTAATTCAAAAGTAATACCACCCTGTTCACGGCGTTTTAAAATATCCTGTAATGTGAGAACTAATGGAATAGTTGTCATTTTGGAGTTTCCTTGTTACCGTTTAATTCACGGCAAAATTCTGTGTGTTTTCTCTTATACGATGTATGACAAGCTAATCATAACAACGATATGCTTAATAAATATCTTAGCCTAATTACACTTTTGGGTTATATAATCCCAATTGACTGGGTATGATTAAAAGTGCATGGAATGCTAATTTTTGGTTTCCAAAATAAATTTTGGACTCCCTATCTAATTTTCCAAAATTTATTTTGGGCGGTTTTGAAGTTATTTAAAAAAATAATTATTCCAATCTGGGTTTAATTTCCTCTTGAGAGGAGTGTATTGGATTTTTGGATAATTTATTTTTTGGTATCTTCACAAAAAAGTGTGGGTAAACTTGCCCAAACCTGACAGGTTTTGGAAACCTGTCAGGTTTTTTCCACCGAATTTAGAGAAAATACATTTTTTGGCTATCCCCGTTTTATTTCGGACTAAAATTTTACATTATTTTACAATATTCCCTAACAATAATGAATTTGACTTTAGAGACGACAAAACGGGTAATATTATCCAAGAGTTACTCAGATAACAATTTTATTAACATTTATTAACATGTAGATGAAGTTAACATTTTAACAGGTGTGAACTAGGGAGTATCAGCCCTTTATCGAATCGCCTGATACCACTGTTACAATATAAAAAGTTTATAATTATAGAAAAATATACGTATTTATTGTTAAGTATCCCATTTGTAAAAAAAAACTGAAAAATATAAAGTAAAAATTTATTTTCTCACAAAGTCATAAAACCGCTAATTCCTATAATGGCGATGGAGAAAATTATTTAAAACTGTGCCTTATCCCCCGTCAGATTAGTATTAAAAATACCATTAAGATATGTATCAAATTCGGTATAAATATAAATTAACTATTGACAGATGAGGGCTGAATATATTTAAATAAAAAAATTGACATGGATGAATTATGTCAATTAAAAAACTTACCAAAAAACAACAACTGAAAATCACCTCACTGGTTTTTTATGATGTGATATTTTCCCATATTTAAGTTCTCACAAGCAGAATTAATCAGTTATCATTTAACATGAACAACCAAAAATGTCCTTACAAAAAACAGAATTAGGTTGGCTTTTAGCGTGTAAGCGACGCGGCGCATCCCATCGTCGAAATAATGTACCTTGCCAGGATGCTTATGCGAGATCCAAAACAATTAAAAACAAATCGTGTATTGCTTTAGCGGTTGCCGATGGACATGGTGACAGTCAACACGATTTGAGTGAACAGGGTGCTATATTAGCCACCACTTTGGCGGTAAAAAAACTCGTTGAGTTTTGTGATAATTTTGCAAATAGCCCGATGTTACTCAAAAAAAATTTCAAACAGGATTTTCCACGTCTTATAGGACGACATTGGCGGCAAGCTGTATTGAAAGATGCGGCCACCCGTTTTCCTCTCCAAATTGATAATTCCAAGGACATCTCTCAATTGATAAGGCGTTACGGAACAACCTTATTAGTAGCACTCATTCAACCTGATGCTTTATTGCTTGGACAAATTGGAGATGGTGATATTTTGTGTATTTCTCCAGAAGGAGATGTAAAAAGACCCTTAAATCAAAATAAAGAATTTATCGGTAATGTGACTTATTCCTTATCATCGCCTGGTGCTGATAAACTTTGGCAAACAGCAACACTTACACGTCATAAAGGAAATGCCTTGTTGTTGGCAACCGATGGTCTCAGTAATGCTTTTACAGATGAGGCACAGTTTCACGTTTTTGCGCGGAGTCTCTTAACACGTATCAAGGAATTTGGCATAGAATCTGTTGACGCGGCAATGCCCCAGTGGTTAGATGATTATTCTGAACATGCAACAGGTGACGACATCACCTTGTTGATATTTAATGACACTTTTCCTTTACCTTCTCAACTTCAGTCATGATGCACGATTTTCCCCGCCAAAAATTACGAGAACTCATCGAACATCACGGCACAAACTTGAGTTTTGACGCTAAACGTTGTGAGTCTTTCCTACGTGATGCCTGTGGTGGAAAATACAAGCGTGAAGTGTTTGTATTAATCAATGCCATTAAAGAAGGTGTGCCAAAAAGCTTATTAAATCCGCCAGCCATTTTACCACAAGCCGCATTATTAAAACGCTTAGCACAACGATTACATGATGATTTGGGACTGGATAAAACATTGGCTGAATGGACAATAGAAACTTGGGCAGTCGCCTTATCTCAAATATCACCCTCTCAAATATCACCCACTCAAGTCACGAAGTTACAATCCCAACAATCAAACATTTACCCTATCAAAAAAATTCAACAATTGGCTATCATATTAAATCAAGCTAATCAATGGATAACAAAACAAACGGGTGGAACAGTTACCCAACCGATAGTAAGCAGCCAATATTCAACACTATCAATGGCAAAACCATTGAAGCCACTTTCCCCTTTAAATCCATTCGATCATTTGCGCTTACTATGGTGGGTTTTAGTGATGCCTCAACAATTGCAAATTTATCGACAATTTTTTGGAGAAGTAGATGAAAAGCATGTCGGCAAATTGTTGGTCAATACCCTTACATGGTGGCCTTTTTTTGTACCTACTTTAGCACTAGGAGTAGAATTATTGCCTCATTTTACTGAGGCAATATTACACCCAGAGGCTTATCTGCTAATTAGTACCTTGTTAGTGGGCTGTTGGTTAATAATGGGATGGTTAGGAAATATAGGTATAAAAAGAACAGCAAATATTGTAATAGGTATTATAGCAGGGCTTGTAGCAGGTATCGTAGCTGTTGTTATAGCTGTTGAAAGTACAAGCATTATAGCAGGTATCATAGCAGGCATTATGGCAGGTGTGTTGGCAGGCGGAGTTGCTTTTGGTGGAATAACAGGTGGAATAAGCGGAGTGGTGGGAGGTATCGCAAGTGTCATGGCAGGTCTTATTGTGGGTGGCAGAGCCGGTAGTGCAATGGTCGGCATGGTGAGTGTAGTGGCAATTAGTGTGGCACTTGGTATGACAAGCATCGTTGCGGTGGGAGTTTCAAACGGCATGGCAGGCGGGGTAGTAGGTGGTGCATTGGGTGGTGTAACCGTTGTCGTAATGATTGTTATTGCTGTCGGCATTGCCGGTGGTGCAGGAGATAGCGTATTCATTAGCTTGTTAGTTATAACACCTATAGTAGTGACTATGTTAGCAATTAGTGTGGGGAGGGTTATAGAAAATAGTTTAAAAACTGGTACTCCCCTTTTACGTGCCCGTTTAGCTTTTCTACTATTGATAACAACTAATCTATTTTTAATTGGGTTATATACTGGATTGCTTAACCTTTAAACGTTTAGGAAATAACAATGGACGATTTTCCTCGTCAAAAATTACGAGAACTCATCGAACATCACGGCGCAATTTTGAGCAAGGATGCTAAACGTTGTGAGTCTTTCCTTCAAGAAGCTTGTGGTGATAAACATCAACCAGAAATATTTTTGCTAACCAATGCCATTAAAGAAGGCGTAGTTAAAGATTTATTAAATCCATCGTCTGCTTTATTGCAAGAGGCGTTAGCAAATTACTTAGTTCAAAAATTATGTAAAAACTTAAGTATAGAAAAAATACCCGCAGAATGGGCAGTGCAAAGCTGGAAAATGGCATTATTCCAACCGCAAAAATCAAAAAATCAATTCAAAGAATCTAAGGCCCTAAAATCCTTCAAACGGCTCTCACCTTTAAATCCTCTCGATCATCTACGCTTGTTATGGTGGATTTTAGTCAAACCTCAACAACTAAAAATTTACCGACAAATCTTTGGAGAAAGCGATGAAAAACAGGTTGGCAAATGGTTGGTCAGTACTTTAATTTGGTGGCCTTTGTTTGTACCTACCTTAGCATTAGGATTAGAATGGTTGCCTCATTTCACCAAAACAATATCTTCTGAAGCTTATTTGTTAATTAGTATCGTATTAGTAGGAAGTTGGCTGTTAACAGGTAAGTTTGGCAATAAAGGCAAAGAGTTATTAATGAATGGCATTGTGTTGGGTGTGGTGTTAGGTATAGCTATTAACATGGTGTTAGGCATAGTAAATAGCATGATACTAGGTATGATAATCAACCTAATATTAGGCGTGGTACTGGGTATAACATTAGCCATTATGCTAAATCTACAACCAGGTATGGTACTGGGCATCGCATCAGGTGTAATGTTAGGCATAACAGGTTTTATCGTATTCATAACCGCTCTCATCGTTACTAACATCGTGGGAGGAGCTATAGAAAATAGTTTAAAAACAGGCAACCCTGCGCTAATAGTACGCTTAGCTTTCATACTATTGATTGCAATCCACTTGTTTTTAATTCAATTGTGGTTTTTGAGTGATTGATAATTTTTGGTATAAATTTCGGTAGATAATAACTCAATGTTCTAGTTCTTACCACCTATCAGTTTTGAATAAAGTGTGCTATTATGGCGTTTTTTTTTTACAAAATTAAAGACTATTCGTACTATAATAAAACATCTTGCAAAAAAAAGTCGAAGCAAGTCTTAAAGCAGCTTTATCCCATCAAAGAAAAACTCTAAATCGCCATCCAGTATTGACCTTAGATTTTTGGCCTTAAACAGTCTAGCTATAATGATAGATATAGCATCAAAAGTTGAAACCTCTTTCCTAAAATAGGCTTTGGTAATTTGCGTTACACAAGTACATAATGAAAACAGTACATTATATAGCGTTTTCCGATTGGATAAAGTACAACCTCTCCTAAATCCCCTCCTTAATTTAAAGAGGGGACTTGTACCTGACGCAATCGGGAAACGCTATACATAATTTCAGACTTCAATTCATACCTTGGTACTATGAAACAGCTATAATTTAAATCGGTATAATGTCTAATATATACTCTGGGTGTTCAAGTTTTCGGATTTAAGACCTGACAGGTTTTCAAAACCTGTCAAGTCTGGTTGGCAATTCTCATAATCCGAAAACTTGAATGTTCTGAGTATAGACTGTTTACTCTTCGTTTTCAGGTTGTAATTTCCAAAGCTGAAACTTTGGATTCCAGTATATATCTTATAGGATTACCAACTCCCAACTTATGATAAATTTTACCATTGTTTATAGCACTCGTCAAAATGATCCGCAATTTGTTCGTCATTTACAACAAACGTGTGGACTTAAAAAAGTCGAAATTTTGGCTTACACTAATCCAGGTGATAAATCTCTTAGTGCTGTGTATAACCACGCTTTAAGTACAGCCAAACAAGATTTTATAGTTTTTATCCATGATGATGTTATTTTTGAAAGCAATAACTGGGGGCGTAATGTTATCCAACATTTGCAACACTCTGAATATGGTATTTTGGGTATTGCTGGCACTGCGAATTTATCAAAAAGTGGTATTTGGTGGGAAAATGCTTTGACAACCATTGGTATTGTTAAACATCAGTGTGAGAAGAAAACTTGGACAACCAAGTATTCTGGCAATTTTAAGGAGAGAATTATTCCCGTCGTTTGTGTAGATGGTGTTTTTATGGCAGTGAATCGACAAAAATTGCGAGAGAATTTCAATGAGCGTTTAACCGACTTTCATTTTTATGATATTGATTTTTGTATTGCTCACTTTATTGCGGATGTTAAAATTGGTGTTATTTTTAATGTGCCACTTATTCATAAATCCATTGGGCAAACGAATGACATTTGGGAACAACAACGGACACAATTTCTCACCACACACAAATATAATTTACCTTGCACATTAAAGCCTTCGTTGATTTTTGACAATAAATCGCTCAAAATCAAAAATGCGCCCAAAATCTCTATTGTGATTCTTCACAAGTCCAAAAATTTTCTACTCTTTAATTGTCTCAACTCATTCGCCGAAAAATCAAGTTATTCTAATTATGAAATCATTGTAGCGGATACAGGTTCATCGAAGGAAGAATTAGAAGAGATTTATGAGCTTGTCAACACAACTAAGATGAATCTAAAAGTGGTGGAATTTGACAATTATCATTTTGCACGTACCAATAATGAAGTGGTTTTAAATCATACTGATGCAAATTCTGAACTTATATTATTTTGTAACAATGATATTGAACTGATTAATGATGCACTAATACGAATGGTACAAGTGTATCTCCAAAACAAAAAAGCCTGTGGTACTATTGGTTGTCGGCTACATTTTGCGGATAATACCATCCAACATGGCGGTATTCAACTTGCAATGAATCAGGGTAAACTAGAAATTGGTCATACAGGGTTTCGTTCTTATTACCATTTTGAACCTGATGAGGTGGAAAAAGATATCATTGGCTCAACCGCTGCATTTTTATTGATGTCAAAAGCATTGTTTAAAAAAGTGGGGGGATTTAACCCTGCTTATCAAAAATGTTTAGAAGATGTTGAACTCAACCTAAACTGTATAAAGCATCATAAAAAAAACTACTTTGTAAGCAATGCTGTGTGCTATCACTTTGAATCGCAAACACGGCAAGAAAAATCAGCCATTACTCGTAATGACTATGAAATGCTTTTACAGTTTTTAGTAAAAAATCAAGAAAGTGTAGAAAAATATGTGCTTAAAAAATAACAAACCTTTTAACCAACGTTCCGCACAAGCACTATCCAAAATCAGAATAAAATTGTTCATAAATACGTTTTTTGGACTTCAAAAACAGGGTAGAAGCCATAAACATCTATCCTATGTACACAAAATAACCATACATATATTCTGGGTTTATTGTTTTGGATTGAGGGAGATAAACCACTCTGCATTTAAGTAGCCTGAGTTCGATGTAAAAATAGAGTTAATTCAATATCGTTCCCAAATTTTATTTGGGAACGCACTGTCTGCCAAGCTTTGCTTGGCAAAACTCGAAGCAAAGCTTCTGATGTATTGTGTTCCCAAATAAAATGGGGGAACAATTGTCACAATTATCAGTGTATTATATAACAAATACAATTAGTTATATTCATCAACTTATATCGAACTCAGGTTAAGTAACTGATGTTACGCACTGTACTTCAAAAGTGAATACCAGAGTAGTGCAAAATGAAATTTTGCTGATTGTAACAGATTTTGGGGATACCCCCCTAACCCCCCGTACACGGGTGGAACCAAACATCA
>JAUCGK010000437.1 GCA_030378085.1 Candidatus Parabeggiatoa sp. HSG14 | reverse complement strand
ATTCCTTTTGAGGAATAAATAATGTTAGGTTTGTTTGATTATCATTATTAATCTTATATAAATTTTTAATGAAAATTGTTAAGTTTTTTGGAAATCTTAATTTCCATCCCATGGATTGGAGTTTTTTAATACAATGGCCAAAAATTTGATCATTATAGCCTGTTGGCTATTCAAAAATTGAGATTTTTATTATGAATAACAAAATAAGAGGAATAATTTTCACGTTTATTGTGTGTATAATTACTTCTCTAATCAGTACGAAAATTTTTGCTAACGAACCTACGAATAACACGTTTACCCAGCTAAACAATCAAGGAGATACTTTTTTTCAACAAGGTCATTTCCAACAAGCTATCAAATCCTGGGAAAAAACTTTAACCCAGTTTTCAGCCCAAGAAAATGCAAGTCAAACAATTTCGATTTTGACACGATTGGCAGCTGCTTATCAAGCTATTGGGATGCACCGTTCTGTGTTTCAGACACTTAATAAGGCATTATCTATTGCAGAACAGATGCAAGATACCAAGTATAGTGCCCTTGTCCTGAGCCAGTTAAGCGATGCATGGCTGTCTATTGGCGATTCTAAGGAAGCTTTGTTATTAGCAGATAATAGCGTTTCCTTAGCAAAAGAGACTTTGGCAAAGGAAATTTTCGAGCCAAAAATTTTAGCAAGTGCATTGAATAGTCAAGGCAACGCTTTGGCAATTCAACAACACTATCCAGAAGCCATTAGTGCTTATAAAGAAAGTAAACAATTTGCCACGCAATCAGGTGATTTAGAATTAGCAGTTAGAGCATCCCTCAATCAGTTAAAAACTGCTATAAACTATAGCCCACTAAACGAAGTAATAATCGAGCTAGATGAAGTATGGGGACGGATACAGGAATTACCCAATAGCCATGATAAAGCAACGAATTTAATCTCGGTGGGGAAACTTACTCTTGATTTATGGTATAAAGACAAGTTGCTCAAACTGCAACAAGAAAATGCGCGAAGCTTGTTACAAACCGAAAGTGATAAATTAACCAAACTTGATCTGCAAGTTGTTGAGGAATTATTGCAAAAGAAAAGGTTTACAAAACAAGAAACACAACGGATAATCTCTCGTATCTATGTGGCTTTTCAGGATGCTGCACTTCTTGCTAAAAATTTACAAGATGCTCGCACCACATCTATTGCTTATGGACAGTTAGGGCAATTATACGAAACAGAGCATCGTTATTCAGAGGCGTTGGCACTTACAAGACAAGCTATTTTTTTCGCTAAACAAAGCCATTTTCCACATATTTTATATCGTTGGTATTGGCAACAAGGACGAATTTTTAAAGCCAAGGGTGATCTCAACCAAGCTATAGCAGCCTCTCGTCTCGCTTCTCAAACGCTTAAACCGATTCAGCAAACGTTAGATGTTGGTTATCGTAGTTCCTTTAGTACATTTGGTGAAATAATAAGGCCTGTTCATTATGGACTTGCTGATGTACTATTACAAAAAGCGGCTATTACCAATGACTCTCAGTTACAACAAAATCTTTTGAAGGAAGCGATGAATACCATTGAAATGGTAAAAGTGGCCGAACTTCAAGACTATTTTCAAGATGACTGTGTATTGGCTTTACAAAAGAAGGCCACCACCTTAGACAAAATTTCGTCAAGTACAGCTATTCTTTACCCAATTCCTTTGCCTGAAAGATTAGTTGTTATTGTCAGTATAATGGGTAAATTTTATCAAGTAGTTATATCCGTTGATGCAGATTTGCTCAACGAAACCGCCTGGAATTTACGACTCGGTTTACAAACTCGTCCCAATAATCGTTTTCTTTATCAAGCAAGACAACTCTATGACTGGATGGTACGTCCTATCGAAGCACAACTAACGGCTCATCAAGTGGATACTTTGGTGGTAGTACCAGAAGGAAAGCTACGCATGATTCCTTTTTCAACGTTACATGACGGTAAACAATTTTTAATTGAAAAATATGCGTTAGCCCTTACCCCTGGTTTGACCCTACTGGATCCACAACCTATTCGTTGGGAGGGTAGCAAGATACTTTTAGTAGGCTTATCTGATGCTGTGCAAGACTATCCACCGTTGCCTAGTGTACCAAAAGAATTGCGAGCTATAAAAGGCATTACTCAAGGTATTGCTAGCAGTCATCGTATTTTAAACGCAGAATATTCTATTGAAAGTCTCCGTAATACATTGAAACAAAATGAATATTCCGTCATTCATCTCGCAACGCATGGGGAATTTGATTCTGATCCAAAGCATACTTATTTGTTGACTTATGGCGAAAAAATGACGATGGACAAATTGCAAAATGTGATTGGTTTAGGTCGTTTTCGTGATAAACCCGTGGAATTGTTGACTTTAAGTGCATGTAAAACAGCGGTTGGTGATGATCGTGCGGCACTAGGACTTGCGGGCGTTGCTGTGAAGGCGGGTGCAAGAAGTGCTATTGCAACATTGTGGTTTGTCGATGATGAAGCAACCTCAATCGCCATCTCTGACTTTTATCGACAACTTTTACAAACGCCAGGCTTATCCAAAGCAAAAGCGTTACAAAACGTACAGAAAAAGTTAATTGCTCAAGATCGCTATTGGCATCCCTCTTATTGGGCACCGTTTTTATTAATTGGAAATTGGTTGTAAAGAGGATATGTATTGGAGTCCAAAGCTTTAGCTTTGGAATGCCCAAACCTGAAGGTTTGGACTCCAATCTACATCAGAAATTTTTGCCTCGAAATCACTTTTCACTTTTCACTTTTCACTTTTCATTTAAATGATGTCTAAATTTTTTAATTTCTTAATAGTGTGGTTTTTTATAGTCGTAACGAGCGGGTGTAACCAGCAAAGTCAAGAAAATGGTCAAGAAGTCGTTCAAACTCAACCTGAGCATGTGGGTTATTTGCGGATACCATTTAACTGGCCTGTTACAACCATTGACCCAGGTTTAACTAAAGATCTTGCTCATATCGAAGTTGTTGAGCAACTCTTTTTGGGATTAACAGATTTTGATCCTAAGACTTATGAAGTTTTACCGGAACTGGCTACTGGATGGGAAGTCAGCGATGATGGTATGGTTTATACCTTTAAGTTACGTCAAGATGTGAAGTGGACTAGGGGTGAACCCGTGACAGCCCACGATATTGTTTGGGCAATTCGACGTAATGTTGCCCCTAAAACAAACTCTCCCAATGCTTATACTTTGTATACGCTTAAAAATGCGGAAGCTATCCACCGAGGTAAGCCTGTTGATGTATCTGGTGTATATACGCTTGACGACTATGGTGAACCTGCGACTAAGCAATCTGTCGATGTTCAGATACCTTCTGATGTTTTGCCACTAGGGGTGCGTGCCATTGATGATTATACTGTTGAATTTACCCTAGAACATCCAGCCGGTTATTTTCCAGCGTTAGCAAGTATGTGGACATATCGTCCTTTGCCACGTCATGTGATTGAACAGTATGGTGATGACTGGACTGAGCCTGAATATATTCAAACCAACGGCTCTTATGTACTCGCCGAATGGAACAAAGGGAGTCAGCTTATTCTGAAAAAAAATCCTTATTATTATGACGCAAAATCAGTCAACATTTCTGAAGTGCATTACTACATTGTTCCAGAGAGTACGTTAGGTTTGGCTATGTATGAGCAAAATGAATTGGATATTATAGGCGGACAAGTGTATCTGAATCTACCACCTGAAGATATTCCTCGCATTAAGCAAGATCCTATTTTACGCAAGGAACGACAAATGAGTCCCCATTTTTGCACCGAATGGTACGGATTCAATACACGGCGCTTCCCGATGGATAATCCATTAGTTCGCAAAGCGATTTCGGCGGCCATTGATAAACAAACTTTAATAGATATTGTTGTTCAAGGTAATCATTTAACAGCCACAACCTTTACCCGTCCCCCTATTTTTGGATCGGTTGATCCTTCAGAAGAAGTGGGTATTCAATTTAATCCTAAACAGGCGAAAGCGTGGTTAGCAGAAGCGGGTTATCCAGAGGGTAAAGGATTTCCGCAAGTGATTTTGATGTATAACTTTGATGAAACTCGTTCAAATATTGCTAAAGGGATTAAAACCATATTGAAACATTATTTGAATATCGACATTGAGGTACGTGCGCTTGACTATGATCGCTATCTTGATATTATCTATCAACCCACAACGCCGCATATTTTCCGCATGGGTTGGTGCGCTGATTATCCTGATGCCAATAATTGGCTACATGAAGTTTTTCATCCTGACAAAGGTATCAATTGGATTGGTTGGAAAAATCAAGAATTTGCTGAAGTGGTTGATAAAGCACAACGTATTTCTGATCAAATGGTACGTAAGCAGCTTTACTACAGAGCAGAGCAAATTTTAACCGAAGAAGAAGCGGCAATCATACCTCTTTATTTTTCCAGTGCTCAATTTCTCGTTAAACCTTGGGTGAAAGGTTGGTACAACATGGCATTTGGTGGTCAACATATTCGTAATTGGTCATTAGAAAATTGAAGGAGTTAGTGTAGAACTTATGAAAACAAAATATTGGGTATTTTCTTTGCTGATTTTTTTGCTATTAGTGTTGTCAATTTTGTTATGGAAAAGTGATGACATATTTTCAAAAAAAGAAGCACTTTATCTTGCCGTTTCTGGTCCCATGAGTGGAAAAAGTAAGGCTAATGGGGAAGCTATGTTAGAAGGCATTCAGCTCTATCTTGATAACATCAACCAACAGGGCGGTATTGATGGAATACCTGTTAAATTGCTTATCTTTGATGATAAAAATCAACCAGCACTTGCCAAAAAGAATGCATTAGAAATTGTAAAAAATAGCAAAGCACTTGCTGTTATTGGCCATTATACAAGTTCTGCTTCTCTTGCGGCTGCCCCCATTTACCAAGAGTATGGCATTCCTGCAATCACGGGGACAGCCACAGCAGACAAAATTACTTTAGGCAATGATTGGTATTTTCGCATCACTTTCAACAATAGTGATCAAGGGGCATTTGTTGCTAATTATGTCCGTAAAGTTCTTAATTATGAGACAGCCAATGTTATATTTGACGAAGATGCTTATGGTGCAACACTTGCTGCTAAATTTGTACAAACCGCGAAAATGATTGGTTTGGAAGTTAAACATCAATGGAGTTTCGACACAAAGGAGAAAAACAGCCTTAAAAAAGCCATCAAACAGATGAAAGCTTCAGAACCAGCTATACTTTTTGTAGCAACCCATTCATCAGAAGGCGTAGAAATTGTCACCAGACTCAAGCATGGAGGTGGGGGTGTACCAATTATTGGAGCAGATGCTTTCTCTAGTAGTAATTTTACAAGAACACTTAGCCGCACACCACAAGAACGTGTTCGTCCTGGTTATTATAGTGATGGGATTTTTACCACTTCACCATTTCTTATCGACATTGCCAACGAACGTGCTCAAGATTTTCGTCATGAATTTCTCAAGTCCTACCAAAAAGAACCAATGATGACTTCTGCTATGTATTATGATGCTACGATGGTTGCTATTGATGCTATTGAGAAAATGCAAAGACAAGGAAATGTTGAAAATCTTAAGGATAAACGTAAACAGATGAGAAATAATCTGTGGCAATTATCTCGGCTAGAAAATGCGATTGAAGGAGCTACAGGGTATCTCTATTTTGATGAAAATGGTAATGCTATTCAAACAATACCGATGGGCATATATAAGAATGGAAGAGCTGTCGTCGCTTTTGTCCAATTCCAACCTTTACACAATTTGCGGAATATAGAGAATTTATTGCAAGAAGTGTTGGATAATCATATTGTTCGAGTTAATGGTAAATTTATGTATAAAGCACGGGTAGTTTATACAGGCCTGGATTTCAATGAAATTAGCAATTTTGATATTAACAATTTCACTTTTACGGCCGATTTTTATCTTTGGTTTCGTTTCCAAAGAGACTTTAATGATAAAAATGGAGACTTTGATGATAAAAATGTTGAATTTGTCAATATTTTTGATCCAAAAACTGAAATTGGTGAACCTATTCTTGAACGGAATTCTCGTCTTGATAAAGGGGTGACAACAAGAGTTTATCGACTCAAAACAGAATTTAAAGGTGACTTTGATTTTAAAGACTATCCTTTAGATCAACATCTCTTGGCCATTAAATTAAGACATAAGCAACTGACTCGAGAAAAATTGATTTATGTGGTTGATGCACTTGGTATGAATGTGGAAGAAAAATTAGGGATTTTACCCACTGCAAATAACAGAAATCAACACCATAAGAAAGTTTTTTATGTTAATGGCTGGCAGATTAACAAGTTATCTTTTTTTCAAAATACCCAAAGAACAGATTCTTCATTGGGTATTCCCGAGCTGTTCAATTCGCAACAACGAATAGAATACTCTCAATTTAATGCGACGATAACAATTAAGCGGTATCTTGCTAGTTTTATCTTAAAAAATTTGTTACCAACAATTTTTTTAATTATTTTAGGGTATTTAGCATTTTTTATACCAATTAGCGCATTTACAACAAAATTGGCATTAGGTACCAATATGATAGTGGCAACCTCGCTTTTTCATCTAAAGCTTTCTTCAGAATTGCCTTCTAATGCATACTTGGTTCTGATTGAACGTTTTTTCTACATGGTTTACTTACTGGCGATATTTATCGTTGCAATCGCAGTTATTGCTTATGTCAAGAAAGAAAAAGAAGGTATGGAAGATGATCATATTTTGATGAGACGCTACAACTTATTTGGTAGGTTATTCTATCCACTGTTTATTTTGCTTGTTGTTGGTGTCAATGGTTATGAAAATTATCACCTACTAAAGGGGTAGCTTAACGTGTTTGATACTCGTGAAACGTATCGGGAATTGACAATAGCGGCGGTACTATTGGGTATTATTCAAGGTATCATTCTCAATATTGCTTTTGCCTATATTGCTCTCAAGCTTGGTTTTTCTATTGGCGGTTCTGCCATTGCTGCTATTATCGGTTATGTGTTTCTGCGTGGCATATTACGCAAAGGCACTATTGTTGAGAATAATATAAACCAGACTATTGCATCTGGCATCAATTCAGCAGGTACTGGTGTGGTATTTGTTCTACCTGCTATGTTTTTGCTCAGTACTCAAGAAGGGGGGTTAACATTTTCAATTTGGCCGTTATTACTCGCTGGTATGGGAGGTGCCATATTAGGTGTTTTACTAATTATTCCTTTACGTAAACAGTTGATTGAACTAGAACGGCTTCGTTTTCCAACGGGGGTTGCGGTAGCGACTATTATCCGTTCTGAGGGAGCGGGTGTCAGCAAAGCTAAATTACTTGGTATTGGATTTCTTATCAGTGCTAGTTGGAAACTGATTATGATTTTGGGCTGGCTTGATAGTCCAGGATTATTAGAATATGAAGAACTCAATTTGAGTTTCGGTGTGTTGCCCGCTTATCTCTCGCCCGCGCTCTATTTGTCGCCTTTGAACTTTGCAGCTGGCTTACTAGCGGGTAGGGCAGGCTTGCCATTTTTTTTCGGAGGTATTTTGGCTTGGTGGGTAATTTCTCCTGTGTCTGTGTCTGTAGGCTGGATACCTTCAGAAATTGAGAGTGCTGCGTTAGTAAGTTTTATTGATAAACAAATGTTACGTCCTTTGGGTATTGGTATTCTTATTGGTGCTGCCTTTATCGAAGTCATTGTAAATTTTCCAGCAATAAGAAGTGCGATTTATTCATTGTCTCAAGCGACACGCTCTGCCAAGCGCACTCTAATTGGTGTGGAGGAAATGCCGTTTTGGGTGTTGTTAACAGGTATTGGTGCTGCTATTGTGTTCTTTTTTTTAGCTGCGTGGACAACCCCGGGCGTATCTATTGCTCAAGCAATTCTTGTAGCAACCCTTGGTACACTTTGGTTGGGGCTCGCAGGACTCATCGTTGCACAATGTACAGGGTTGACTGATATTTCTCCAGTTTCTGGTATTGCCTTGATTTCTGTCACTATGATGATGGTCGTACTTAATGGCAATATTGCCGCTGCTATGGTTGTTACCATTGCCGTTGCGGTTGCCATTGGTCAAAGTGCAGATATGATGCAGGACCTTAAAACGGGATTTATGGTTGGTAGTCGTCCGTTTATGCAACAACTTGTCCAATTTGGGACATCGTGGTTAGGAGTGTTTATTGCGTTTGCCGTTATCTATGTGCTTTGGAGTAATGGCGTAGGTGGTCAGAATGGTTTTGGTCATGATACACCTTTACCAGCCCCGCAAGCAGATGCATTGAAAAGTGTTATTGAAGCCGTCCAAAATAATACCATACCTACGGACAAATTTATGTTGGGAGGATTTGTGGGCATTTTGCTGGGTGCTGCACCAATTGCGGGGTTAGGTGTTTTAATAGGTCTTGCTATGTATTTGCCATTTTCGATTACTCTTGGCTATGGGCTAGGTTGTTTGACTCAAATGTCTATTACCAAACAAAAAGGAGAAGCTTTTACTGAAAACAAGATTGTTCCACTTGCTGCGGGGTTAATCATTGGAGAAGCACTTATGGGGGTAGGCAATGCCGTCTACGAAATTTTGTCGTCAACCAACTAATGGCTAAAAATTACTTAATTTATTAAGATTTACATATTTATCTTGACAATGTCACATTTCAATTAAGGTATCAGCTTTGTCCAAAATAAATTTTGGACAAAGCAAGAACGTGATTTTTGGAGTCCAAAATTTATTTTGGATGCAATGTGTAAATTATCTGTGTTTTTATTTTTAACCGATATTCCGCACATCCTCACCCACTTCCAGAATATAATTTGACATACCGTTCTCCCAACAATTCCAGCAATTTGTTTTGGTGTTCGTTCAGATTGAACACAAGTTCTAATAGTTGTCCGACAATAAGTACCTGAATCCCGGTAAAAAATGGGAATACCCAACGGGTTATGGGATTATTGATAAGTTGGCCTTTTTGATTTTTCAAATTTCGTTATGCGCTTTTAAGGTTTCGCGAATACGGTGTTCTAGTGCGGCATAGACTAACAGGCACAATATCATGACCATCATCCATGCCATGAGGCGTTTGGGAGATTTGAGAAACAATGTTGAGGCTATGAACATCAGAACTTTGAGAAAGCGAAATCCACCTTCGACTTTTTGTTGATCTTTGTAAGCTTTGATGAGTTCTTCATTCGATAATGTTTCAGTATTGAGTTGATTGCTAGCGAGAATGAAACAGCTTTTTCGTTTTAGTCGTTGGGTTCTTTCGTCAGGGCTATCGCGCTATGAAACAAGTCCAGCTAACACTTTTTAGAGGTATGAAACATCCCATCAAGCTTTGAAACGCTTATTCTTCATGCCAATCTTAACCGTATCTTCCTTATTTAGTAACTGATGTTACGCAGACAGCTTCCAAACTGGAGTGCAAAATTCCTGATTATAACAAATTTTGGGGACACCCCCCTAACCCCCCGTACACAACCCCCCGTACACAGGGGGAAGTCCCAAAATAGAAAAATTAAAGCAAAGTGTCGAATGATGTTTGGTTCCACCCGTGTACGGGGGGTTAGGGGGGTGTCCCTAAAATTATTTGAAGTACAGTGCGTAACATCAGTTAGTAAGTTTAAGGCAATGTGTCTTAAAATGGCAAAGTTTTCTGCACTATTACCTTTGTGTATTCTCGATTCATCTTCTCGAAAAGCAATATCTAACCTCCAATACAATGAAGTTTCAATTCCCCAGTACTCTCGACTAGAACGAAGTAAGCTTTCTGTAGTCTCTTCTGCACTACTGATATAATAACGATGTTCAATAGTTGTTTCCTCTTTGACAGTTCTTTCAGATTCAACCATGATAATCGTTTGAAAGACTGAACAATTTTGAGAACCGTCTATCTGAGTTCGTTCCTCATAACCAACCCAACAACGTCTTGATTCAATACGCTTATGCTCTTTGCTATGATTAAAATATCAATGAATTTATGACGTAAGTTCAGTGTTCTTCTTCTTGGATCATTTAATGATTTAAAATGTTCTTCTACTCTAGTTAAATCTTGTGACATAATTAACCTTTTTAATTGTATTATTTTTCTTTGTAGCATAATCTTTTTTGATATAAAAAGTTAGAAAATATATTTCTAACATAATATGCCATAATAGCAAATTTAGGTATCTTCTCAAAAAGTGTGGGTAAACTTGCCCAAACCTAACAGGTTTTGGAAACCTGTCAGGTTTTTTTCCACCGAATTTTAGAGAAGATACAAATTTAGCATATATTTTTTAGTCAAAGTCAATATATTCAAGTTACTAATAAATCAACATGTTAGCAAATCACTCATGAAAATGCCAATGTGCTCTAAGCTATATCAGATAAGAACTTATATAGCGTTTTCCGATTGCGTCAGATACAAGTCCCCTCTTTAATTAAGGAGGGGATTTAGGGGAGGTTGTACAAGTCCCCTCTTTAATTAACTAATCTTTACCCACAAGTAGGTAAACTTATTGAAATCAATAGGTTTTTGTTATAGGGAGATATCACTAATGAAATTGGCAAAAATTTGTCCTCGTGCTTGGATTTCATGGGTGTTACAATGTTATATAACTTTACTATTTATACGATTAAATAATTTTAGGGTACTTGTGGGTAAAGGTTAGTTAATTAAGGAGGGGATTTAGGGGAGGTTGTACTTTATCCAATCGGAAAACGCTATAGCGCGATAGCTTTGGGGTAAAACTGAAGGTATGATTTGTGGAATGTTAGAGAATCAATACCACATATTGATTCGTCAATTACAACGCAAATTTTCACTCATACCCGATAGTGTGATAAAGAAAATACGGTCATCCAGGGACATTAAACAATTAGAGAACTGGCTGGATCAAATGATTGTCGCAGACTCCCTGGCAAAGATCGGATTACTCAGTATCGATAAAGTATAAATTCTTTCTTGTTCCACAGAGAAAGCATCACTGCCATTAACTTAAAGCTTGGAGTCCAAACCTTTAGGTTTGGAAGTCTTTTTTCTCGTTCCAACGCTCCAGCGTTGGAATGCATACCATGACGCTAGGCTGATAAAAATATAATTTACTTACAAAACAAAATGTTACGGCCAATAAATAGAGCCTTTAATCGTAAATCATTGATTTTCAGCTTATAAAAACCAAAAATATGACATCATACACTAACTTTT
>JAUCGK010000180.1 GCA_030378085.1 Candidatus Parabeggiatoa sp. HSG14 | reverse complement strand
GTGGAACCAAACATCATTTGACACTTTGCTTTTTCTATTTTGGGACTTCCCCCTGTGTACGGGGGGTTAGGGGGGTGTCCTCAATTTTGCACTCCAGTTTGAAAGCTATCTGCGTAACATCAGTTAAGGAGTTAAAGTTTGTTCAAAACAAATTTTCAGTTTTTCGGCAAATAATTGACATATTAGGCTCTTTCATTATGGTGAGATGTTCATCCTGAACACTTGGATATCCAGAGCGTTGCCATCTACTCCGATTTGTACAGAACAAAAAAAAAGTGATAGCATCGCTTTAAAAAAAGCAATAGCATCACTTTTTACTACATTGAAGTCTTGCACAAGGCTTCAATATTCAGAAGATTATGATTCAAACTATGACGATGGATTACATAACTCTAATCCCTTGTTGGTAATAGGCCCAATATTAACCTTCACAATAAAATTATCGTCTAGTTGCGATTCTTCTTGATGTTGTAATTCTTCTTGATCAGGCGCATCTTTCCAAATCTCGTCAATGTTTTTATAGCCCTGCGAGCTTGCTAATCCATTAACCGCGTAAACTTGATTGCTGACTTTAAATGTAACTATACCGGGTGGCATGCATTCCAATTCACCTTTGGAAACAGTAAAAGGCCATTCGTCACTATATTCTTTTTGTGTGATAAAAATAGAAGGTAGTTTTCTTCCTTCAGCAAGTCGCCTTTTATATTTTTCTAATTTTTGTTGATACCTTTTGTTATCTGGGAATAATTGAGTTAAAGTTGTGTATTCTTTTATATTAGCTTCTATTTGCGTTGAAGGTATATTTCGTAATTTTGCGAGTATCTTCTTTTCTAATGCTTTATCCAGTTGAAGTTGAGCACGCCATAAACGCTTTTTCAACTTAGGGTGATTCGCGTACTTAAAACCTTTAATAAACTCAATAGCCTTATTATACTGACGCATTTTTATCAGATAAGAAGCTCTCTTGACAGCTTTTGCTATCTGCTTGAGTTTTATCTTTTCAGCTTGAGCCTTTTTAGCATTATTAACTAACACTTTTATCCGACAATCATAATCAACGTAAGACGTACCCTTACTGATGACTTTTTTATAATAACCACGTTCATACCACGAGCGTAATTTTTCAAGCTTTTTATTAATTTTTCCTTTGGCTTGATCAGCAAAATTTTTCAACTCAGGCACTTCCGATAATGGTGTTGCCAATTGATAAGCTTTTACATACTCTTTTGCCTCTATTAACTGAGGCACTTTTTGAAGTGCTGTCTTAATTTGTCTTTCTTTTAGCTGTTTTTTAGCCTCTTCAACCCATGATTCGATCTGAGAATTAAATTTAGCGTAAAACATTCCTTGAGTAAGAAATTTTTGATAATCACTGTTTTCATACAAAGATTGCAATTCAGCAAGTTTTTTTTCAGGGTTTTCAAGAAACGCTTTTTCTTTCTTTTTTAGTGCTTCTTTTTCAAGATAAGCTTTAAAATTATCAATCTGTCTATTACTGTTTTCACCTAAAAAAATTGTTTGAATCAAAGAAACAACAAAGAGTTGTTTTTTATCATCATTAAATAACAAGCTCATTGCTATCAGCAAACCCAGTAAAACAATGATTACCTTGGTACTTGGTAAATAATTAACATGAATCGTTTTCTTTAGCAAGTCATTTAAGTGTGGGGAAATAAAGATTCCAACTACGACAAAAATAATGCCTATTTTTGGAAAATTTTCCCATAAGACTAAACCAGAAACAATAAATCCTACGACAAATATCCAATTAATAATCCGAAATATTTTTTTTAAAATAGGAGTCGTCAAAAAATCTTTTAAACTTATCATTATATTGTAATGTCTCTCCCTTTTTCACGAGTTGGTAACGGATAATTAGGTTAGAAACTAATTTAGGACTTACGCATTGACAAATCAAAAAAATGTGTTCTCACTTGAAATATAACGGTTTTGAAATATTTTACTCACAATTATTTAAAGTTTCAAAATGACTCAAAATGACTCAGAATAATTTAAAAATTCTCGCCATAAATTCAGGAAAGCTTTATTTTACCAGTGTTCATCTCAGGCTTTAAATTTGTTAATGCGTAACTCCCTAAAAATTAGGAAAGCCTTATTTTACCAGTGGGAGCATAAAATACTAAATTTGTCAATGCGTAACTCCTATAATAGCACTTACTTAAAAAAATAAGATTCAAAATTTCCTTAAGTAAAGATTAGTTATTATAACCCAAGTTGCTACCTATAACTTAAATAGCCCTTTGAAAACTATGGGAAAAAATAAATAAAAACACTTTCATTTCACATCCTTTGGCAGTTACAGCATGAATTTTTTCGGAAATAGCTTTGTAATCAAGCTATTAGTCGTTTCTATCATTTTTCGGTCAAGTTTTTGAACAAATTCTTCCCAAGGTTTAAGGGGACGTTTGGTATTTTTTTTTCGGATTGGTTTAAGACTAATGTCATCAATTTCCTTTAAAAGGTCTTCAATTTCATAGTGGTTGTAAGCTTTGTCACCATAAATATACTACTACCCCTTGGTAAATCAAAAACATAACCTTCTAAAGCTTTAGTATCATTAACGGCTCCTGGGGTTAGGAAAAATTCAACGGGTTCACCATCTTGGGTTAACTCAAGTTGCTACCTATAACTGATTGATTTTATCATTCTCAATATTTAAAACCAATTTTTCCATAAGTGATTTATTTATAATAGTTTGTAAATATTTCAATGGGTTATAGGTGGCAACTTAGATTATTTAACTCTCATGCCTGGTTTTGCACCTTCATCAGGACCGAGTAAGAAAATATCTTTCTTACCTGGTCCCGCTGCTAATACCATGCCTTCTGATAGTCCAAAGCGCATTTTTCTCGGAATAAGGTTAGCTACCATGATTGTTAATTTATCAGTCAATTGTTCTGGTGCATAAGCGTCTTTAATACCTGCAAAAATGTTGCGTGGTTTTTCTTCTCCCACATCTAAAGTCAAACGCAAAAGTTTTTGTGCGCCTTCAACATGTTCTGCTTTGATAATACGAGCAATGCGTAAATCAACTTTGGCAAAATCCTCATAGCTGATAGTTTCTGTAACGGATGATGGCGGTGTTTTCTTAGACGGTGTTGCAAGGCTTTCCTTGGATGCTTCAATCATAGCATCAATCTGTTTTTTTTGGATTCTTGTTATTAAAGGTTTATAGGGATTAATAGTATGTGCAAGTAAGGGTTCAGGTTGCCAAAAAACCTTTGCTGCCAAAAACGCTTCGACTTGATTCACCATTAACGGCAAAACGGGAGCTAAGTAACCCATCAATACCCGAAAAAGATTTAAGCCTTGACTACAAACTGCTTGCAACTCTGCCTTGTTTTCTGCTTGTTTCACCATTGTCCAAGGCTTATGCGTATCAATATATTGATTAGCCCGATCAGCTAATGCCATGATATAACGCATTGCTTTGTTGTAATCACGGCTTTCGTAAGCTTCTGCAATCTTGTCACCTTCTTCTATAAATTGTTGGTAAAGAGCAGTATCCGCTAACTCAGAAGCCATTTTTCCTTCAAAGTGACTGGTAATAAATTTCACACAACGGCTGGCAATATTTACAAATTTATTGACTAAATCGGTATTAACTCGTTGCAGAAAATCATCCAAATTCAAATCAACATCATCGACACCGTTACCCAATTTAGCGGCAAAATAATAACGTAAATATTCAGGTTTAATGTGATTTAAATAAGTACGAGCATTAATAAAAGTTCCTCGTGACTTAGACATCTTTTCTCCATCAACGGTTAAAAAACCGTGAACAAAAACCGCTGTTGGTTTTCTAAAACCGCCGGCTGTCAACATAGATGGCCAAAATAAACAATGAAAATATTGAATGTCTTTACCAATAAAATGATAGACTTCAGCTTGACTGTCTTTTCCCCAAAATTCATCAAAGTCAACATTCTTTCGATCACACAGATTTTTAAAACTCGCCATGTAACCAATAGGCGCATCTAGCCAGACATAAAAGTATTTACCAGGTTCATCTGGAATCTCAAACCCAAAATAAGGCGGATCACGAAAAATGTCCCACGCTTTGAGTCCTGTTTCAAACCATTCGCCAATTTTATGTAATACCTCCGGTTGTAAAGCACCGCTACCTGTCCATTCTCGTAACATTGCCTCAAAATTCGATAAGTTAACAAATAAATGTTCTGAGTCTTTTTCTATTGGTGTTTCACCAGAAATAGCAGAAACCGGATTTTTGAGATCAGTCGGTTCATAAGTTTTAAGGCAGTTCTCACAATGGTCACCATATTGCTCTTTTGCGCCACAATGTGGACATTCACCTCGAATAAATCTATCGGGCAAAAACATTTCTTTTACGGGATCATAAAATTGACAAATGGTATGACGTTCAATATGCCCACCCTCTTTTAAACTTTTGTAAATCAAATTAGAAAAATGCTGATTTTCAGGGCTATGAGTAGAATAATAATTATCAAACTGTATCGCAAAATCCACAAAATCTGCTTGATGTTCTATGTTAAAACGGGCAATCAATTCTTCAGGTGTTATCCCTTCTTTTTGGGCGCGTAACATAATAGGTGTTCCATGTGCATCATCAGCGCAAACGTAATAACATTGATGTCCACGTAATTTTTGAAAACGTACCCATATATCCGTTTGAATATACTCTACTAAATGCCCAATATGTATAGAACCATTTGCATAAGGTAATGCACTGGTTACTAAAATTTTTCTAGGTAAATTTGTCATTGTGTTCTCTTTTCCATAAAAAAGCAAAAAAAAATAGGCGCGTAAGGCCAATTAAAGCTACCTTACGCGCCTAGCGTTTGGAAGTTGGGAGATGAAGACTAACCTTCTTCTTTTGGTACTTCTTTAGAGGAATCTTTAATCTCGGCTACAGCTTTCAATCCTGAAACCATTTGGTTAAATTCACTATTGCCTAATGCCCACTGTTGTTGTCGTTTTTTATCTTTTTGACTTTTCTCCTGTTCATCATCTTTTGTTGTCACAGTTGGCATAAAAACGCCGTCTTTCACTGCCAACACAACCACTAAAGCATAACCACCATCTTCTAACTGAACACCTTTAAAAAGTGCTTTTTTTTCAGAAGGATGTCCAATTTTAAAAGCGTTACGCACAATTTCTTGTTGAGGCTTTGTATCTTTTCGTCCGACCCAATGTGCAGAAGACCAACTCAAGCCCTCATGAGCTTTTATAGGCGCATCAGGATCACTCTCCTGTTTGATTTGTTCAAGCAAGCTTTCGCCCAATGTCTTTGCTTCTACTCGCGTTTTTTCTTGTTTTAAAGTGGAAAAAATGTCATCTTTTACCTCAATCAAGGGTTTTAATTGAGCGAGTTTATGAGCTTTTAAACGCAAAACAACACTATGTTGTTCACCAATTCTAATTACTTCGCTGTTCTCGGCTGTTTTTAATATGGCTTCACTGAAAGCAGTATCAACAACCTTTTGATGAGATAGGATAGCGTCTTTCTGGCTATTTTCTTGAGTATTACCCGTGCGATCAAATAATCCCGTTGTTTTTACTTCTAACTTCAAAGTTTCGGCTGGCTCTGTCAAACTATCAGGGTGTTCAAAGGCAAGATTAGCTAATTGGTCATCTTTTTCATAAAATGTTTTTCTTGCTTGTTCTTCTTTGAACTCTACTTCTAATTGTCCACGTACTTCAGCAAAAGTTTGGATCATTTCTGGTTTTGTGTCATCTAATTGGATAATATGAAAACCAAATTGACTTTTAACAGGCTCACTTACTTCCCCAACTTTCATCGCCTTTACAGCCTCTTCAAATGGTTTAACCATTGCATCAGGCCCAAACCAATCTAAATCACCTCCTTCTTTCCGGCTACCAAGGTCATCAGAAAATTCTTTAGCCAGTTTTTCAAAAGATTCTCCAGCACGAATTTTGACTAACAAATCTTGTATTTTTTCCTTGGCTTTCTCTACATCAGTTACTGTTGCTTTTTTGCCGATTTCAATCAAAATATGCCGTGCTTTCCATTTTTCAGGTGTCGTAAAAGAATCTTTGCGTTCTTCATAATGTGCTTTTAACATTTCCTCATCAATCTCTTGATGAACACTTAAATCCTGTTGTGATAATTCGACATATTCGATGCTCACTTTCTCAGGTGTCATGTAACGTTGAGAATGTTCTTGATAATATTTTTCGACCTCAGCATCAGTAATTGCTACGGATTCACTAAAACGACTCGTGGGAATAATTAGATAACTGATAGAACGTTGTTGTTCATAAAGACGAGTATGTTCTTGTTGATCATAATCTGTTAATATGGCTGAGTCCAATACGCCTTGACTTATTTGTCTAATTAATAAATCACGTCGCATCTTATCTTCAAAACCAGGACGGTAACGCAAAAGTTGATCATACCGTTCTTGAGAAAATTTACCGTTTTCTTGAAATTCTGGATTATTACGGATATGCGTTGCTAACAATGTATCGCCTATCCGCATTCCCGCATTGACACTAGATTGCACTAAGACTTCTCTTGTTATCATCCGTGTTAAGATACTTTCCTTAGTTTCATTTTCCCTTTCTTGAATTCGTCTGGCCACGTATAACCATAAGTTGAAGAAGTCGGGATTTTTTTGAAAATCTTGATTTTGAAGATTGGCTCTTATTTGTTGTTCTTGTTCACGTAATTGTCGTAATTCTTGTTGTCCTTGAGACACTTCTTGATCAAGCGTTCTTTTTAGCAATTGAACACCATTAACTTCTGCAACTGCTTCTACCAGTGGTGGCCGCATATATTCACCGACTCCCCACACAGCAAAAGTCAATGAAATAAGCCCAACAATAACCCAAGCAATCCAACCTTGAGCATTGTCACGAATACCTTGTAGCATAATTTTTACCTTTACAATAGAAAAGTTGTCTTTTTTTGAATTTAAAACAGCAAATCAATTCAGAATTTTAATAATAAAAACAAATTACTTAAATAATTCCTCAATTTTTTAAGAATTTCACTGAAATATTTTTTTTGCAACTTATGCGTTGACAGACAAAATTTTATGATCGCTTTTTAAAAGGTTTTCCATATTTAGGATTAGTTGTTTTTAGGCAATTTTCATAAATTTTAGTCATTTGTAAATTTATAACTATTTATGATATATACGACACCCTTCATCATAATCGTTTTATTTAACATGTATCCCAATGATTTTATTGTATAAACAAAAAAAGCAGTTTCGAGGTAAAAGTTTTTTCACGCAAAAACTTTTGCCTCGAAAACAGTTTGAAAACCCGAATTTTGGTTAACTGATGAGTACATCCTAACTAGTCATGCCAAATCTTTGCTGTCATGCCAAAATCTTTGTTGGTTTTTATGGATACAAACTGTCAACTACTTTGAAGGGTGTCAAATTATTTATCTGAACATCACATCCTATAAATATCGTAAAAATTTCCAACCATGTAGAAGAAAATAATTTTAGGATATTATAAATTTTAGTAATTTTATCTAAAAAAAAAGCGCATCTCTTGAATTCAAAGATACGCTTTTAGAAAAATTTTTTACAAACACAAATTATTAAGAATTGGCGGAGCAGACGGGACTCGAACCCGCGACCCTCGGCGTGACAGGCCGATACTCTAAACCAGCTGAGCTACTGCTCCATAAAATCTAAAACATCATAACATTATTTTATAACTAATCTACAAAAAATTTTTAAAGTGTATAGTTTAAATGACTCGATACTTAAATATAGTGTTTTCACCAAATTTCTAGCAAGCCAATTGCCATTTTTAAGAAATGTTCTTGAAAACTTTAAATTTATTTATATGTTGGGTAATTATAACATTCTTTTTAGGAATGTCAAGTATCTTTTATGTATTTTTTGATTACTTTGCTAATTAAAACAAAGGAGGCACTTTAATTTTAAAATGAATAATTAACTTCATTAAATTTATTATCAAATAAAAACAAATAAAATAAATAATGTTTTATTGAAATACTAATGGGTGTTGAGGGACTTGAACCCCCGACTTTCGCCTTGTAAGGGCGACGCTCTCCCAGCTGAGCTAAACACCCTAATTCCTAATCGTTCACAGCTTCTTTAAGTGCTTTACCAGGTTTAAATACAGGAACATTGGCTGCCTTGATATCAATGGAGTCTCCAGTACGTGGATTACGTCCCACTCGAGCTGCTCGTTCACGTACAGAAAAAGTACCAAATCCAATCAATGTAACCGTATCACCCTCCGCAAGTGCATCTTTGATACTGTCTATCACTGCGTCAATTGCCTTTCCTGCTAAGGCTTTAGATTCACCAGTCCCGTTAGCAACAGCTTGAATTAATTCTGATTTGTTCATTTTTTCCCCATTCTTACATAATATTTAATATAGATTCAGACCACAATTTTGTAAACAAATTATAGCTATTTTTATAAATGTATACAAGA
Organism: Candidatus Parabeggiatoa sp. HSG14; assembly: GCA_030378085.1. Taxonomy (GTDB): domain Bacteria; phylum Pseudomonadota; class Gammaproteobacteria; order Beggiatoales; family Beggiatoaceae; genus Parabeggiatoa. Next base: position 2,778 of record JAUCGK010000180.1, on the reverse strand, counting down.
GCGGATCAATTCTTTATTCCAATAACAAAGGTGTTTATTATGATTTATTCATAGTTTTCCAGGCAAATAACTTCACGACTGGTATATTATTTATTGATAAGTTAGCAATAATTTTTTGATTTGTGAAACTATTTATCTGAACGTCTATACTTAAATTCATTATCAACTCTACAACTCTAAAAGCAATTTAGAGGAGTTAGAATCATTATTTGCCTAAGCATTGTAATTGACTTATAAATGCGAGTCAAGCTTTTTTATATAAAAAGTAACAGATATTTTATTAATTTTTTAAAATGGCTATAATTTTTCACAAAATACTCCATAAAAAAGAATAACCTAAAATCTAAATCTTTATAATTTTATTTAATTCATGTTTAATGAGTTTGTATACTTTGATGAGTTTCTATTGTAATATTTTTGCTTGGTTTAATTATTTGTTCTACTTCTTGTAGTGGTAATGGCATACGCTGTAAAGCTAGTTCTAATACTTCTTCAATCCATTTAATGGGCTTTATTGTTATATTTTTCTTAATATTATTTGGTATTTCTTGTAAATCTTTTTGGTTTTCATCGGGAATCAACACTATCCGTATTCCCCCTCTTAAAGCAGCCAATAATTTTTCTTTTAATCCACCAATCGGTAAAATTTCACCACGTAAAGTAATTTCACCTGTCATTGCAACATCAGCATACACGGGAATATTTGTTAATACTGACACCATAGCTATACACATACTAACCCCTGCACTAGGACCGTCTTTAGGAGTGGCACCTTCAGGCACATGAATATGTAAATCATATTTTTGATAAAAATCAGGGTCTATCCCTAAAGTTGCTGCGCGTGCCCGCACTACACTCATAGCAGCTTGAATAGATTCTTGCATAATATCACCTAATTGTCCAGTGTATGACAACTTACCTTTGCCAGACATTATTGCTGCTTCAATGGTGAGCAAATCTCCTCCCACTTCAGTCCATGCTAAGCCTGTTACTTGACCAACACGATCTAATCCTTTAGTACGTCCATAACGAAAATGTTGTACACCTAAATATTTTCCAAGACTTTTTGTTGTAACAGTTACCTTCTTAAGGTTGGTTTCAAACAATATCTCTTTAACAACCTTACGACAAACTTTAGCAACTTCACGTTCTAGGTTACGTACTCCTGCTTCACGGGTATAAAAACGAATAATATTTTGAATAGCATTTTCTTCAATAGTTATCTCGTTTTTTTGAATACCATTATTTTTTATTTGTTTTGGTATTAGATAATGCTTGGCAATATTAAGCTTTTCATCTTCAGTGTACCCCGATAATCGAAGAATTTCCATACGATCTAACAAAGGGGAGGGAATATTTAAGGTATTTGCCGTTGCAACAAACATGATTTCTGACAAATCATAATCAATCTCCAAATAATGATCATTAAAAGTATGATTTTGTTCTGGATCGAGTACTTCTAGTAAAGCAGATGATGGATCACCGCGAAAATCCATGGACATTTTATCAACTTCATCCAATAAAAATAAGGGATTACGTGTACCAACCTTAGATAAATTTTGAATAATTTTGCCCGGCAATGAGCCTATATAAGTACGACGATGTCCACGAATTTCTGCCTCATCACGTATTCCTCCTAAGGACATTCGCACAAATTTACGATTAGTCGCATGAGCTATTGAATAACCTAACGAAGTTTTTCCTACCCCAGGAGGACCAACTAAACAAAGTATTGGTCCTTTTATTTTTTTAATACGTAATTGTACAGCAAGATATTCAAGAATTCGTTCTTTAACTTTTTCCAATCCATAATGATCTGTTTCTAATATTTGTTCAGCTTTAGCAATATCACGACAAATTTTAGTGCGTTTTTTCCACGGCACATTCACTATGACATCAATATAATTACGCACTACAGTTGCTTCTGCAGACATCGGCGACATCATTTTGAGTTTATTAAATTCCGTCATGGCTTTAGTTTTAGCTTCCTTAGACATGCCAGATTTTTCAATTTTATTTTTTAAATCATCAAGTTCATTGGGAACATCCTCTAATTCTCCTAATTCTTTTTGAATAGCTTTCATTTGCTCATTGAGATAATATTCTCGCTGGCTTTTTTCCATCTGATCCTTGACTCGTTTACGAATGCGTTTTTCAACTTGGAGCAAATCAATTTCTGACTCCATCAATCCAATCATATACTCTAAGCGTTTTTGTACATCAACTATTTCAAGTATTTTTTGTTTTTCTTCTATTTTAATCGCCATATGGGCTGCAATAGTATCTGCTAAACGGCCCGGCTCTTCAATGCTTGATAATGAATTAAGAATTTCTAGTGATACTTTTTTATTTAATTTAATATATTGATCAAATCGCGACATAATGGATCGTGATAGTACTTCGATTTCTTTCTCATCACACTGTTTAGGGACTACAGGAACAATTTGAGCAGCAAACGATTCATTGATAGAAAGAAAATTAATTATTTTTGCCCGTTGTCCACCTTCAACCAATACTTTTATTGTTCCGTTGGGTAATTTTAACAGTTGTAAAAAGCTAGAAATCGTACCTACTAAAAAAATATCATCTACAATTGGATTATCTTCGGCTACATTTCTTTGTGCAACCAACAAAATACGTTTGTTTTCGGCCATTGCTTTTTCTAAAGCATGAATAGACTTTTTCCGACCTACAAACAATGGAATTACCATATGTGGATAGACAACTACATCCCTTAAAGGAAGAACTGGCAAAATTATTCCTTCCCTTACATTGGAG
>JAUCGK010000436.1 GCA_030378085.1 Candidatus Parabeggiatoa sp. HSG14 | reverse complement strand
CCGGCAGGATTGGCATCCTCGTTTACTTTATGCTTCTGATTATCCACTTCCAGGGGTATCCCCAAAATTCGTTATAATCAGAAAAATAAATCGTTAAAAGTAGGCTGGGGTTCGCGATAATGAAATCCACTATTTTTTTTACCCCAAACCTCAGAGATTTAGCAAACCACTAAAATTTTTACTAAGAATAAATTTTTTCTGGAGGATTTATAGCATTTCCTGTTTGCGTAAAATACAACTTGGACGAAAAAATCCAAAGCTAAAACTTTGGATTCCAAAAGATTATGGACTTGTGGGTAAAAGTGAGTTAATTAAGGAAGGGATTAGGAAGGGTTATATTTCATACAAAAAGGAAATGCTATAAATGACCTTATATTTTCAATTGAATCTTTAGACAATAGGCCAATTTTTACTAATACTTCTAGCACCTGTCCATAATGAGCGCGTGTGAAAAACCTCAGAACCAAAATGTTGACCCCGTACTTGCATAAGACGCTTCAGTACAAAATCAAATAATAGCGGATTATGTTGACGTAGTGGTGTCAATACTTTGACTTGCTCTGCTGTAATATATTGTTTTTCTTTTAATAATTTTAACGAAATAAGTGGCATTACCCCTGGAAGTGGATAATCAGAAGCATAAAGTAAACGAGGATGCCAATCCTGCCGGATAATCACTGTTTCAACTATCTTGAGACGGTTAACTTGTGTCATGGCAGAAATGTCACCAAATAATAATCCTTCATAACGTGTTTCGTCCATAAGACGAGTAAACAAATCAAAATTACTAACCCAAGGCCCGTTTTGCCCTTTATCTATATCTTGGCTATTACCTAATGAAGCACAATGGGCAATCACCACTTTTACACCATGATCTAAAGCCCGCCGTAAAGCCAATGGATTGCCATAACTTTGAGTATTTGTGCCGCTGATCGAATTTTCATGACCACAATGACACAACAAGGGAATATCCCAGTACGCCATTGCTGCATAAAAACGATCACACAATTTTGATGCTGGATTCATTCCCATTGCCGGCGGTAACCATTTCACACCTCGCGCTCCATTTATAAATGCGTGTTCCAACGCTTCAACACAATCTTTTCGATAGGGATGAATTGAAGCAATCCATTCAAAAGTATCTGGAAACTGCTTATGAATTTTTGCGGCATAATTATTAGGAATATAAAAAGCAGTTTGATCACGTAAACGTTCACCTTGTTCGTTATAACTATAATCAAATGCTAACAAAATAAAACGTGTTCCACGTCCCCAATGTAGTCTTTTTAAACGTACAATAAAGCCTTCATCTACTGACATATTCGGTACTGGACACGAGGCATTAAGATAAAAACGGAATTGGACATAATGTTTGGGGTTGAACATACTGAGCGAACGGGGATTGATCCAAATACCACTTTCTGTGTCTCCTAAGCCTAATAAATGAACATGCCCATCCCATACTTGTGTTGTATTGATGCCATCAAGGGCGGATAACACTATTTCATGGTTTGCTAATTCATCAGATAATTTACTCTCTAAACAAGCATTAAAAAATCTACCCTCATCAGGCCAAGATTTCACATGCTGTAGTTCCCTAAAACCATAATAACCAGACACCCCACCTAAACCTAAAAATCCCAACAAACCAAGGAAGTAACGACGTTGCATCTTAATGTTCTCGTTTTTGCATAAGGAATGACTAAAAAATATTGAAAACGTAGAAAAACTTAGAATCTAAATTCTTAATTTATTCAATACGTTGTTAATGGAATGTTTCAAATATTATGAGTAATCTCTATCGTTTGCTTTCAGACATATATAGGAACGAGGATTTAATAATGTCCACGTTTAAACCTGACAGGTTTTAAAAACCTGTCAGGTTTGGTTCAAGCATTTTGGAAGTTATTAAATCCTCATTCCATAGCGTTTCCCATTGCATAAAGTACAATAAGTACAATTTTAGAGGCAGTACTGGAAGCAGTTTCTAACATTATCACTTTCATTTAAAGTCCAAAGCTTTAGCTTTATAACTGCCAAACATTCCACCGATCCCTGTCAAAAACATAAGGGAAACGCTATACTATCATAGCATCACGACAAATCAAACAGTTATCTGATTTGCCTTATACATATAATAGAGACAAATTAAAAGCGTTGCATAACAAAAAGCGGCAATATAGAAATTGGTGGAAATTCCCAAGTAAATTGAGAAAAATACGGCCAGTGCTGAACAAAGCACACCAAAAACACCGTTGAGTGCCCAATACCACGGTGTGTCAGTATCACCTACCGCATTAACTAATCTCATGCCTGTTGGAAAGAAAAAGCCCATGAGTATGCCCAATGGAAAAATCATCACAATAGAAACAATGATTTTGCTTAGCATGGTTGCGGTTATCATATTTGATATAAGTAGAGGGAGAGAAAATTGTGTCACAACGATAGCAAAAGTCATAAAAAGCGGAAATATAAATATCCAAGGAGTACGTGTTAATGGTAAACGCTCACTCAATAAGCTACCTAAACCGGTACTGGCAATAATTGTAAAAAGTAAAATGCCTAGTGCATAAACGGGATGACTTAAGAAAACTGATAGTCTTTGGATTAATGCAATTTCCAAAAACATAAATCCTGCGCCAATCAAGGAAAAATAGAGCATTCTTGACCAAAAAATTTTAACCGGTTTTTTGACATTTTTTTCAGATTTTTCAGAGTGTACTTTGATGAGCAGAGGGACAATAATCGTCACAAGCGTGAGTAAAAACAAAGAAATAAGCAATCCTATCAAAGTGAGAGTTGCGTGTAAATTCCCACCAATTACCCCGCCATCTACACTGGTTTTTGATTGAAACGCTTTATAAAGATGTTGTAACCGAAGCATATTAAAAAAATATGGATTTTCATCGGTGGGTGGTTCATAATTTAACGGTTTATCTGCCACGACTGTATAGAGTGCTTCCTGTGAATCGACAGAAACGATATCTTTCAAAATTTCATTATTGGGAGATTCATAAGGAATAATGACTGGCTTATAGGCTAAATCACCGCTGACTTGTTTTAACTTGGCAATGTCTTGGTGATTGAAGGGTTGTTTACTGAGCAACAAGGTAGAAATTCTCCCCACTGTCACTAGCGCAATATGTTGAGCAGGGTTTTGTACACCCGATTGAAAGAGCGAAGCTATCGCAAGACTAATCATACGGCCAGTTTCCCCTAAATTTTTGGGATCGTACCACCGAGACACAGTAAAAATACCATCATCAGCCAACCGGTTAAAAAAGATTTGCCACGCTTCTGTGGTATAAAGCGCATTTTCAGAGAGAGAAAAAGCTCCAGCACCTGTAGCAGCCCAAGTATCTATTAAAGACATTTGGATGATAGAATACTTATCTGGCATTCTTGATAAATAACTTCTGGCTTCCTCAACTTTAAATGTCACCCCTTTATGATCAGCAAGCCCTGCAAATTCCCGAAACTCATTTTGTAATAAGCCAATAAAGATAGGATTCACATCAACGCCAACTACTTTTTCATGCCCAAATAAAACGGCACTTTGTAAATCTCTCCCGCCTCCCACTCCAATAATACAAGCTCCCCCAGTGGGACGTAAATAGTAAGCAATGTTGGTGATATCAAAACGCAGATGTTCAATATCTTTAGGAGAAGAGAACTTTTGAACATAAGTTCCCGCCTCTCCATCTATATTCATACCATGTTGCCAAATATTGTTTTGGGGAGCATGAGGACTGGGCCCCCAATACGGCGGTGGTTGATGCCATTTTTTAGAAACCGCTATCCGAGAAAAAGAGTTCCACCGTTCAAATAGATAAAGCTCAACTCTTTTAATTTTCCCTTTAATGACAAAAGGCCCTATTCCATAAAAAGAACTGGACGTATTGATAAAAACCGAACTCATCAGAACAATAAACAAGCCGGCACTTAAATATCTAAATTTAGAAGTAGAACTACGCCACGCAAAACTTAATCCCGCCAAAATACCAATAGCCGCACAGAGCAAAATCAAGCTAGATGCATCCAAAAACTCTAAACCGCCCAACACTAATAAACAACCCAGCGAAGCACCGATAAGATCACTGGCATATAATTTTCCTATCGGCAATTGATATTTAGTCAAAGCCGTGGTGATGACGATGCCAGAGAAATAAAAAGGTAACATACAAGCAATGGTTGCCATCATTATGGCGAAAAAACTCATAATGGAAGGCTTCCAAACTATGGGTGTTAAACAAAGTATAATAAGCGCAATCGGCGTTATCAGCGCATAAGTTAAGCAAACCTTTCCAACCTTATTATCCAAGTCATCTGAATTATCTGATTTTTTTTGAGTGAACCAATTTTCTTTCAAATAAACAGTAACCGCTCCCGCCGTCATACCAAGCATCGCGGTTGCAATGGCAAAGAAAGCCAAGTGATACCAAGTAATCACACTCAAAAGTCGCGTTAAAGTGATTTCCAAAGCCAGTGTACTGAGCGCGATTAAAAATGTACCTAAATAAATGTGCATAAATTTTTTCTTCGATTCTGATGGGGTTAGAAAATTGCTGATTGTAACAGATTTTGGTGCCCCCCTAACCCCCCGTACACGGGTGGAACCAAACATCATTCGACACTTTGCTTTAATTTTTCTATTTTGGGACTTCCCCCTGTGTACGGGGGGTTAGGGGGGTGTCCCCAAAATTTGTTATAATCAGGAATTTTGCATTCCAATTGGCAAAATAAATTTGAAACGAAAGTATTCACTTTTGAAGTTTTCTGCGTAACATTAAAGTATAACATAAACACAGGCTTATCCAAAACAAATTTTGAACGCAAAAATTGAAGAATAAATTGGCAATACAAGGTGATTCATTTATGGAAAATAAAATCCGAAGAATTGGTTAAGAAAAATTGGTTAAAATGAATAAACCCCTAAATCCCCTCCTTAATTAAAGCTAATCTTTACCCACAAGTACCTCGTCTTTTGGAGTCCAAACCTTCAGGTTTGGCAGTTCGCGATGGAGTCCAAACCTTTAGGTTTGGCAGGAGCGAAGGACTCCAAAAAACCAAACCTGAAGGTTTGGACTCCAAAAAACCCTGGGTACTTGTGGGTAAAGATTAGCGTACACAGGGGGAAGTCCCAAAATAGAAAAATTAAAGCAAAGTGTCGAATGATGTTTGGTTCCAGCCGTGTACGGGGGGTTAGGGGAGTATCCCTAAAATCTGTTACAATCAGACAAAATCCATTTAAACCCTTCTTCTCAAAAAGTGTGGGTAAACTTGCTTAAACCTTTTAGTTTTTAGAAACCTGTCAAGTTTTTTCCACAGGATTTAGAGAAGATACCAGGATTTTTTTAATGCCCCTGAAATTTCAACTGTTTTCTTAAAATCCGAAAATTTGAACGTTCAAAGTATATGTATGACTTTTGTACTTTCTTCACCAAATTGACTGATGACTCTCACCGCTATTTTTTGGTTGGGTTTCACTGCAAAGGCATGAGATTTAAAACCATATAATTTGTCAAAGGCTTCTTCATCAATTTCGATTTTTAGGGTGCGTTCTACTTTGCGCTTTGTTTTGGTTTTGGCGAGTGTTTCTAAACCTTTTTGCCATTTTTTAAATTCGTCTTTTTTGCCGCCACAAAAGAAAACCTGACGAACCACAAAATTGCTATCGTCATAATTGGTGTCCAGCATCCAATAGGCAATGTCTTCTATGTTGCGTGCTTTGACGATGTCTTTGATGGGATCGTAGATATCCAGCCCTTGGATTTCAACGTAGGCTTCTTTGTCTTGTTGGTGCAATTTAACATCGGGTTCGCCAATGGTGATGAATGAAGCGGCTTTTTTGTCTTTTTTGAGCAAACCGGCTTGCAATAAGTCATCGTGCATTCGTACTTTGGTGACTTCAAATGTACCAATATTCATAGTGACATTTTGGTTGCTGATGTCACTTTCAAAGCTGAAGCCAAGAATAATCAACCAATCAGCATCACCACGTTGCCGACAGGCTTTGATGGCTTCATTGACGGCTTGTTTGGCGACAGTCCCGAATTTGGGGCCAATATGAAAGTAGGCTTTTTTCTCGTTTTCACTGGCATCTTGATAAAATCCTTCAGCATGTAAATAGCTGTCAGCGAGATGTTCTACCCGAATGAAGATGGCTTGCTCATTTTTGATGCCATTTTTTACGCCGGCTGATTTTAAATGGGCAAAAATACGTTCTTCAAAAGTGCTGTTGTCTTGTTGTTTTTCAGCCTCTACATTTTCAGGGTTAATCGGTTCAAAGCTTTGCAGCGTTTCGACGGTGAAGGGGCCAGCAACCCGTAATTTCTTTTTATCTTCAAAGGGTTGGTCATATAGGGTTTCCGAGTCTGAGTTTTTAGCAATGGAGGCATCAATTTCTTGTTGACGTTGTTGTTTTAGTTGCCACCAGTTAGCGAGTAAGTCTTGGGCTTTTTTGGCCCATTTCTTTTCAGGTTCTCTGGGAACTTCCCATTCCTGCCAGTTTTGTTTGAGCTGTTTATTGAGTTCAGCAAGCATTGGCTCAAGTTGTTTTTGCCATTTCGCATGAATGGTGTCGATTTCTGCATTGTTGGCAATGGCTTTTAGAGTAACATGGGGAACCGTTTTATATTCAAAGCCTTGCCGAATATCCTTGGTTTTCTCATCATGTAGTTTGTAGTAAGGCAAAGTTGCCGTCATTAAGCGTTGTTTGGCGATATTTAACGCAATACGGGAAGTATCAGTGGTGATCCATCTGCGTCCCCATTGTTCAGCAACGTAAGCGGTTGTACCACTGCCACAGGTTGGATCGAGGACTAAATCGCCGGGATCGGTGGTCATTAGAAGGCAGCGTTGGATTACCTTGATATTGGTTTGAACGACGTAGGTTTTATCACTTGCATCAAATCCCCACCTCGTATCTGTCCATACATTAGAAATTGGGACTACTGGAAAATCATCTATATATCTTATGTAGGATATTGATTTATCTCTTTTTACTAGACGATTAGCCTTGTCAATTCTTAATAAACCTTTATTTGATGTTGCCCAATGTCTGTTATTACCAGATGAAAAGTCTCTACCTCTATATTGAAAGAGGTTTGAACCAGTTTTTGTCCATCCTTGAGATGTTGTCGCGCTAGGTCTGTAAAGTTTATATTCCTTTGAGATTAATGCAGGGTTTTGGATTTCTGCCGAGGATAATTTTCCACGAATACCTTTTGAATCTTCAAAATTTTTATATTCTCCAATTCCATTTTTTGTAGGATTCTTTAAAAAAAACATCTGATTGTACTTTACAACTTGAATATTTTTAGCATACCAAATTAAATAATCACACGTTGTCTCAATTAGGTTAGAAGTCAATCCGCTAATTTTTAAAAAAGGTATCAAACTAACAAAATTCCCACTCCCAAAAACCTCATCCATCACATTCCGCACCAAATGCACATTCTCATCCGAAATCTGCACAAACACACTACCCGAATCCGTCAACAATTCCTTAGCAACCAACAACCTATCCCGCAAATAACTCAAATAAGAATGAATCCCCAACTCCCAAGTATCCCGAAATGCCTTAACCTGCTCCGGCTCCCCGGTTAAATGCTCATCAGAACCATCTTTCACATTCCTATCATTCAACTTCATCTGCCAGTTGGAACCATACTTAATCCCATAAGGCGGATCCATATAAATGGTTTGTACCTGCCCTGCCATGCCTTCACGTTCCAACAAACTCGCCATCACCAACAAACTATCGCCTTGAATCAAGCGGTTTGTCCAGCCATCCGAGTGTTGATAATATTCGCTGACTTTCTCCAACTCATCATGCTCAAGCGCGTTGCCAAACAAATCATTCATTGAAAATAAGTTGGGTTGGGCATTTTTATCCTCAACCACTTTATACAAGCTGGCAATCAACTTCTCCGGCGCGACATGCTCATGCCGATACAAAGAACGAATATCAAGCTCTAACGACTCATCCTGATCATCATTTTCATACTTATCTTTCCAAAATAACTCAGGGTCTTGCCCACGATGCACCACCGGATTTTTCGGCAACTTCAAAGTTTCTTGGCCCTGATTTACTTTTTCACTGGCTTGCTCATAACCCGCCTCTTCTTTAGACGGAATATGCGCCCTTTTTTTCTTGTGTTTAATGGAATCTATGCTCATGTTTTTTTTAAGTTATCGAATACAAATCCATATTACTGTTTAAATTTCTCGGCGATATAACCAATTCTGTCAATAATATCCAGAACATTAATGATAGAATAACCTCTTTTATCGACTGTTAGGACTGAGTTTTCTAATAGTAAGAACTTCCAAACTTCACCATCAGTTATTATACCATACACCTTATTTTGCTTGAACTTCTTCAAGGTTGTGTACATTTTAGCTAAACATTGACCCAAACCTTTAGCGATTTGGGTTGGTTTTACTTCAACGACTGAAATAATGGGTGCAACAAAATCAATTTTATTTAAATTTAAACCACAGTCATACTTGCCATTTAACTGGTGCGGTAAATCGGGTGTTTCTTCTTGACTTATTTCCACCGGTGGTTCAAAAAATATGCCTAAATCATAATCAGTAACGGCTTCCCATAAAATGTGTGATATTAAAAGGCTACTTCTGGTTGCTTCATTGCCGGCATCTGTAGAGATACTTATACGTGACTCCATCAAATCCACTTTGGCTTGTAAATCTGAATAATCTCGGCTACTTGATTTCAGATCAGCAAATAAATCCCCATCAGCTATTACTTCCACTTTAAAAATTGTTTCTAATTCAGTTGAAGAATAGTTTCTATAGTCACTAAATGACATTTTAATTAATCTCCATTTTATTACTATAGCTTTTCAGATAAATATTTTGGCCTAAATACCTGACAGGTTTCTAAAACCTGTCAGGTCTGATAACTTTGATTTTTCTGAACGCCTATACGAGACGCAAAGCTTTATCATAGTTCCCAAATTGAGTTTGGGAACGATACTAAAGGATTACGAAAAATTGCAAAGATAAAATTTGCTATAATTGGTTATACTGAGCTAATTCTTTATCAGAAATATCAGCCGATGAAACCAATTCATAATGTCGCTCAGACATTTTTTTGACTTCACCATTTTGCATGATAAACTCAAAAATAGATATTTTATTAGAATCAATAAATTGAGCTGCTATAGCCCTACAAATTAACTCAGGATATTTATGTTCACAAAGACGAATATCTTGTTCAATTTGAACAATACCTATTTCATCAGTTCCGCCTTTTGCTTGTATAGGAAATATAAATTGTCTCCCTAATTTATCGACACCAACATATATTTCATCCGTTTCTACTTGCCCTATTCCCGGAACAGTTGTTCTCAAGTGATTTTGTAAAGAATAGCAGGTTACTCCAGTAAAAATATCTAACAACCGATTGTATCTAAGCTTAGTGAGCAATGCTTGTTCATCATCCAAAGCATATTTTTCAACTATACTGGGGGTTGCATTTGGAATTTTTATTGCAAACATCATCTTATCAGGCAAAATCCTTGCTTCTGTTACCAGTTCAAAAGCATATTGGGATCGTCCAATATTTTTAATAATCCATTCTTTATCCTTAGATGCTTTAGCCACAATAGAACTTGGCAAATAAGTCCTAAATTTAAACGAATAAATGACATCACCTAAATTTTTGGGTAATTTAATATTTAACTTTTCAGCAGTTGTTTCAAGATCAGCCCGTTGAAAACACACTTTGGTATCTCCATTTTTGTACTTTTGAAAGAAAATATTTTCTATGAGCTGTGAATATCTGTTTTTTTTATGACTTGTCATTTACCTTCCTTGCCACCGAAGCAGTACAATCTCTTCTTTCAATTGTTCCTTTGTTATAGTTGATAATCTGGTTCTAAAAAGATCAATGCTAACTAATTCATAACCCATATTAGTGGCAATATTTGCCAAGAGTTTTCCGGTACGAACAGGTATCCTAAAATAAGAAGCTTGATCTCCCACAACATAAGCCAATTGTGCACCGGAACGAAGTATTGGTTTTAACTCTTTAAGATGACGAGCCATACCACCAAAATAATTTCTAATCACCTTATGATAAAGACGTTCAAATCCTGATGTTTTGCCTAATTCAATACGTCTCGCCTCTATAGTATCAGCTAATTCAACAATACACTTATTATTTGCAACCCACTGTTCATCATCATCACCTTTGTATATATTTCTCGTGTTGGAACGCAATAAAACTTCTTTACTTTTACGTAAATCTTTTTTAACCGACATAAAATTAAGTAAGACTGCTTCTAATCGAGTTATTCTCGTGTAATCTTTCTCATTAGGATAAGGTGGAGAGGTTATAACAAAATCTATGGATTTACGATTTAATAGTTGACTCATTGCCCTTGCATCACCTAAATATACTTTAGCCTGAATCCTTTTATTAGAATGATAACTTCGTAAATCCAATACCATTTTTTGAATTTGTTCTAACCAAAGCTCGACAACAGATACATCAATTTTCTTTTTACGACGGACTCCAACTTCCGGGCTAAAACTCAGATTGCTATACGAAAAAACTAGCTGTTTAGCAAAGGCTGTTTGTTCAATATCATGAAAACGTTCATCTTTCAAATCATTCAAAACTTCAAGAAATACCAAAGATTTATGTAACGGTATCACACTAATAGAATTTTTTATCAGCAATTTTTCTCTTTCAGTATCAAGAGATTTTAAATTATTTCCACAAGCTTTTAATCTTTTTTTAACTTCTTTAGCAACTAATGAAGAATGTTTTAGCAAAGAATTGCAATCAATATTCCAATTGATTTTAGTTCTTGCAGCCATTTCAACGACCGGATTTGCTTCAATACCAATAGATGGAATGCCAAGTTTTTTGCTTTCCACTAGCGTTGTGCCGGTACCACAAAATGGATCAAGGATTGTGTGCTTATTATCAATATTCAATTTCTCAATATAATAACGCACTAAGTGGGGCGGATATGACAAAACAAACCGATACCAATCATGAATCCCTACATCTTCACTATAAAGTTTGTTCTGTTCTACCCCAGGTTTATTTTGTATTGCGTATGACATAATGTACTAAAAAACGTATTTTAATAACTGATAAATTGAGGACACCCCCCTAACCCCCCGTACACAGGGGGAAGTCCCAAAATAGAAAAAGCAAAGTGTCGAATGATGTTTGGTTCCACCCGTGTACGGGGGGTTAGGGGGGTATCCCCAAAATCTGTT
>JAUCGK010000179.1 GCA_030378085.1 Candidatus Parabeggiatoa sp. HSG14 | reverse complement strand
GGATTTCATGGGTGTTACGACTCTCTATAATCTTACTATTTATACGATTAAATAATTTTTGGGTACTTCTGGGTAAAGGTTAGTTAATTAAGGAGGGAATTTAGGGATGGTTGTACTTTATCCAATCGGGAAACGCTATAACACTCATCATGAGACTGAGTAGTTACAAAAAATTGAACATTGTTTTGATTATTGATAACATGTCACTTTTTGGCCATGTGTCTCTACAATGGCCGTGTATTTTTTGTAATAATAAATATAATTCCCTTTTGTTAAAGGTTTTGATAAAAAAATGCGTTGTAAAGACACATGACCATGTGTCTCTACGATGGCCGTGTATTTTTCGTAATAATAAATATAATTTCCTTTTGTTAAAGGAAGGAGAAATGATAATTGAAATCTATTCTTATTAAAGGTAAGCAACACTCTAAGCGTGTTTTTAACCAGTAGAGAGACACGGCCGCCATGTGTTTCTACTGTGTTTCTTTCAGCTATTAATGGATGTTGAAAGTACCGCTTATGTTTATACACTACAACCAGAATATGAACTTAAAATATTATCAGAGGCTGAAGATGTTTTTGCGATAACACAAAAACAACCAACACAACAAAATCCTCAAAATAAATGGCAATGAAATTGTGGAATTTATTGTACCCATACATTTCAGTACTCAACCGTGGGGAATCTTACGCTTATGATTTTCTATAGCACGAGTTACCGCAGAAATCACTTAATCTCGCCAAGAAATCAACAAAAAAAATTTAGGGAATGGTCATAAAATCCATTATTACCGCAATGATTTTCCTCTTAATTCGGTTCGGTCATTGTTTTTGTGATTGTTGCAACCAATATATCGATTCCTTTAGTAGAACTCACTCATTCTGCGCGTGAATTAGCTACCGGAAATTTTTCTACCAAAATTGTACATCAACAGTTGATAACTGTTTGTGGTTAAGTCTTTATATTATGAAAATTTTAACCCTTATGAATGAGGATTTAATAACTTCCAAAACTCTTGAACCAAATCTGACAGGTTTTGAAAACCTGTCAGGTTTATAGCATTTCCCGATTGCGTCAGGTACAAGTCCCCTCTTTAATTAAGGCTAATCTTTACCCACAAGTACCTCGTCTTTTGGAGTCCAAACCTTCAGGTTTGGCAGTTCGCGATGGAGTCCAAACCTTCAGGTTTGGCAATTCGCGATGGAGTCCAAACCTTCAGGTTTGGCAGTTCGCGATGGAGTCCAAAAACACAAACCTGAAGGTTTGGACTCCAAGAACACAAACCTGAAGGTTTGGACTCCAAAAACACAAACCTGAAGGTTTGGACTCCAAAAACACCTGGGTACTTGTGGGTAAAGATTAGTTAATTAAGGAGGGGATTTAGGGGAGGTTGTACTTTAATCCAATCGGGAAACGCTATATAGCATTTCCCGATTGCGTCAGGTACAAGTCCCCTCTTTAATTAAGGAGAGGATTTAGGGGAGGTTGTACTTTATCCAATCGGGAAACGCTATAAACATAGTAATCTATTGAGATAATAGAATTTTTACTTTAAACCAAAAAGGAACAATATGTTCAATAAAATATGTTTACTACTCATTCTGCTGGTGAGCTTTTTGTTAAATGGTTGTGTTTCAAATTCGCCAGAGATAAACAGTATTATCAAAGAAGTCAAAAGGGATACAGATCAAGACGGAATTTCTAATGATAAAGACAAATGTCCTAATACGACAGAAGGTATGGAGGTTAATGAAGAGGGTTGTCCATAAGTACAATGGATTTGGGAAATAAATGGATTAAAATTTGTTGTTTAGGGAATGAGATACAATTTCCCGAAATCTAAGGAATGGTCACGAAATAACGTTCCGTTTTGGTTGAGTTACCACAGATTTCTGTGGCTATTCACATTGCCCCTTCGGGGTTAAATTAACCCCAACTGGGTGAAACGTGAATAGCCACCGATGAAATCGGTGGTACTTTATGATAAATCTCCCCGACGAAATAATAGATAACCCATCATTGCACAAAGACTGCCGAATACGAATGGATAGGCAAAAGACCAAATTAAATAGCCCTTTTGACCAAATAAATCTATGATAACGTAAGCGGTTGGCCCTAAGAGGATTAATTGAGGATCAAAAAGCAACATAGCCCCGGTACGAAATGCTTGTAAAGGATTTAATAAGGCAATGAACACGATAGATTCTGAAGGAAGTTGTTCACGTATCATAAGGCCTAATAAAATTAAATCAAGAAACAATAAGAAAAATAACCACAGAAAAAAACCTGTACCTTGTGCTATATCGACGGAACGGGAGATGCTGGAAATAAGCATTCCCATACCCAAAAAACACCATGCTAAAACAACCAGTAATCCGGTATATAAGAAAAATAAATCCCAAGGCACATCTGCATCTCGCCATAATGCCCAACCCACAGCCGCTATCATTGCTAAAAAAACAGGTAAGAAAATGATGATAAATCGCCCGATCATTTTTCCCCAATACCAAGCTGATAGAGACACAGGCAAAGAAAGTAAATATTCAAAAATGCCCGCTTCTCTGTCACCCGCGACAGAACGCACAGTACTAATTAAAATAAAAACGGGCAAGATAGCCACACATAATTGAATATAAATCAGCAACAAACGGGTTAAACCTGTAAATCCCATAATACGGGATTCAGTTAGCCCAAACACGAATAATAGAACGATAATTCCGCCAAATACAGTGGTATAGAGTAAAAACCAACGCGCACGCAAAGATTCAGAAATATCTAATAAAGCAGTTAGCCACAAGTGTTTCATTGTAAAAATAAAGTGAGTGACTGATGTTACGCATTGCACTTCAAAAAGTGAATATCGGGGTGCAAAATTTATTTTGCAAGAGATTCTCTTAGTTGGCAAAATGAATTTTAAACGAAAGTTTGGAAGCTATCTGCGTAACATCAGTGAGTGATTAATAGCAATACTTTCGCCAATGCTAAAATTTGTTGTTTCGTTCATTGTGTACGATTTCCATTTTTAAATTGGCGAAAGTATTGTTTTTTACTGTCATTTAAAATTATCTTCATGCGCTATTGTATTAAATACCCAACAATAAGCTTAAAGATTTTAAGAACATGATCTTTAGTTCTACTTTGTTACATTTAATAAAATCAATGACTTGTAGGGTGGATTTCGCTATAGCGTATCCACCAAATATTGTTGATTATAGCATTTTCCGATTGTGTCAGGTACAAGTTCCTTCCTCAATTTAAGGAGGGGATTTAGGAGAGATTGTACTTTATTCAATCGGGAAACGCTATAATTAGGTGGATACACACAAGCTTTATCCACCCTACATGAAATCTAACAAAGTAGAATTAGGTAAACAATCAACGTCAAGTTTATCAGAATCTGATTAATATTCAAATTTCATTTTTTACTCAAACAAGTTTATAGCAGGGTTTAAAGATATACGATATGGGGTAACACTTCACTTAGGAACATGCATAAAATAACTTTCGACAACTAAACCTGACATGTTTACCCCAACTTATGGGTAAATTATTTCATGCACATTCCTTAACACTAATTAACAATATCCTCAAATTCACCTCTGAATTTTTCTGCTATAGCGTTTTCCGATTGGATAAAGTACAACCTCCCCTAAATCCCCTCCTTAATTAAAGCTAACCTTTACTCACAAGTAGGTAAACCTATTGAAATCAATAGGTTTCTGATTTAGAGATTTTAATACGTGATAACATGTCTTTTACATCTTCTTGGAGAGAAACATAATTTTTACCACTGGGCTTAAAATTAGTAAATAAATCTTCATGCTCGTAAATTTTTATGCCAAAAAAATCTTCTAACTCACCAGCCATATAATCTTTATATTCGCTAAATGCCATAAAAACTCCTTATTCTCCCAACTTTGAAAAAATATTCAATAGTAGATAAACAGTTGATTAATATGGGAATTATGAGTAAAAATTTGTGATTTCATAGCTTTCTCTTAAAATAAATTACAGGGATTATATTTTATGAGAGATTTATTCGAGCGGATTTTTTAGGAATGTACATGAAATAATTTACCCATAAGTTGGAGTAAACCTTCGTAAAGTTTTTGCGCGCAAAAACTTTAACCTCGAAGGTTTTTTGAAGTTATTTTTCTGAATGTCTATAGCAGTCTATTTTACTTAACTGATGTTACGCACTGTACTTCAAAAGTGAATACCAGAGTAGTGCAAAATGAAATTTTGCTGATTGTAACAGATTTTGGGGATACCTAACCCCCCGTACACGGGTGGAACCAAACATCATTTGACACTTTGCTTTAATTTTTCTATTTTGGGACTTCCCCCTGTGTACGGGGGGTTAGGGGGGTGTCCTCAATTTTGCACTCCAGTTTGAAAGCTATCTGCGTAACATCAGTTACTTAAGGATATTTTGAGATTGGAGTCCAAAGCTTTAGCTTTGGATTTCTTTATAATTTACCGATATAACCATACCCGCAACAACGAAATCAGTTTACCAGGATCAACGGGTTTAGAGAGATAGTCGTTAGCACCGGCTTCAATACACTTTACTTTATCCCCCTTCATAGCTTTGGCAGTGAGAGCAATAATGGGAAGTTGGCGAAAATGAAGTTGCTCCCTAATTTTTTGCATGGCTTCGTAACCATCCATCTGCGGCATCATAATATCCATTAAGATAATGGCAATCTCTTGATGCTCATTTAATATTTTTAGTGCTTCTTTACCATTTTCAGCACTGAAAACTTTCATATTTTGATTTTCCAAAACAGTTGCTAACGCAAAGTTATTGCGTATATCGTCATCGACAATTAACACTTTTTTATTTTTTAAAATGGCTGTTTTGTCATGTACCATTTTTAGCATTTGGCGTTTTTCTTGAGATAAATTAGCTTCCACTTGATGGAGAAATAAAGTCGTTTCATCCAATAAACCTTCTTGTGATCTTACTGTTTTGACGGTGAAATTTTCTTCATATTGCAATAATTCCATTTCTTCTTCAGGGATTAATTCACGATCTGCATAGACAATCAGCGGAATTTGGGTGAGATATTCCTCCTGTTTTAGAAGTTTCAAAGTCTCAATACCCATTTTTTGCTCAAAATCCATATCTAAGATAATGCAATCAAACTTAGTCAAATGTAACGTTTGAGAAATATCTTCTTGGTTAGTCACTAAAGTCGTTTTGCTCTCGTTGCTTTCGACTAATTTTAAAATTTGCTGTTGGCGCAATTCATTATCGACAATAACCAGAAGATGCTTCAGTGTTTCACTGAGGAACTTTTCTATATTTTTAAAGGCTTCACTCATTTCACCAATATTGACAGGTTTCAGCAAATAACCAATAGCCCCCATCTTTTTAGCTTCATTTTGTTGATCGAAAGCAGTTATAAAATGAACTGGAATATGGCGAGTCTTTGGATTATCTTTGAGCCGTTCCATAACTGTCCAACCATCCAATTGTGGTAAACCAATATCAAGAATGATGGCACTTGGCAAGTATTCTTGGGCTAATTGTAAACCAGTGTTACCATCTTCAGCAATGAGACATTTAAAATTTCTGTCTTGTGCCAATTGCATGAGAATATTTGAAAAATTACAATCATCTTCAATAATCAAAATACTTCTATCACCTGGTTGCAGGTTATTTCTATCATCCACAACAACGGTGGTACTTGGAGGCTTGTCTTTGGTATTTCCTGAAAAGGTGCTGTCTGAGAGTTCAATAGTTGTATTGCTTGACGATTTGTCCCCTGCCATTTGAGTAATCGGTGTTTCAAGAGATACTTTTGGTAGATAATCTGTCGTTTGAGGGATCAATATTTTAGGAGGTATTTCTGGTAGGTAAAGCGTAAAAGTACTCCCTTTAGCTTCCTCACTTTCTAATTTAAGTTCGCCACCGAGCAATTTGGCTAATTGGCGAGCAATGGATAAGCCTAATCCAGTCCCCCCATAACTACGACTAGTACTACCATCAGCTTGTTGAAATGCCTCAAAAATAATTTGTTGTTTGTCTTTAGGAATTCCTATTCCCGTATCCCTCACACTGATGATAATTGTTTTGTCAGGTTCAAATTCTAAGAAGGATACCTCCTCATTGTTTGATGGATGGCGTATTATGAGTTTAACTTCGCCATTTTCCGTGAATTTAAAGGCATTGGATAATAGATTATTGATGATTTGTTGGAGCCGTTGTATATCAGTGTATAACATAGTCGGCAAATCATCTGCAATAGTGATAAGAAAAGTCAACCCTTTCTTTTGTGCAACATGGCTGAATTTTTTTTCTAAAGCATCCACTAAATCTTCTAATATCAAATCATCAAAAAGAAGTTCAACTTTACCTGCTTCCACCTTGGATAAATCTAAAATTTCGTTGATGAGCGTATGCAAATCCGAACCAGCACTATATATAGTCTGTGCATATTCCACTTCTTCTTCGGTTAAATTACCAGTTGTATTATCGGCTAACATTTGTGCCAGAATAAGCAAACTATTTAAGGGAGTGCGAAGTTCGTGGGACATATTGGCGAGAAATTCAGATTTATATTTGCTGGTTAATTCCAGTTCTTTGGCTTTAATTTCAATGGCAGATCGTGCCTTTTCTATTTCAGCTTGGCTTTGTTCTAGTGCAAAATTCTTTTCTTGAATTTTAGCTTTTTGTTTTTCTAATTCTTCAGTACGCTCTTCCAATTCCTCATTGGTTTGACGTAATTCTTCTGATTGGGTTTGCAATTCTTCTGATTGGGTTTGCAGTTTTTCAGCTTGACTTTGTAACTCATCATTATTTTGTTGAAGTTCAGTTTGTTTATATTGTAGTTGTTCAGCTTGTTGTTGGCTTTGTTCTAATAATGCCCGCATTTTGGTTCGTGATTCGACAGTATTTATCACTATACCAACATGAGACATCACCTGTTCCAAAAAATCTTGTTGAATATCTGTTAATGCAGTAGTAGAACCTATTTCAATAACACCTTTGACCGTATTTTCATATAAAAATGGCAACAATATGACATGAAGGGGTAACGCACCTCCCAAACCAGAGCGAATAATAATAAGGCATTCTTCAGGTGTTTGAGTAAAAGAAATCGTTTTTTTCTCAAGTACCACCTGTCCAACTAAACCATCAATTATTGAAAATTTATGAGGCAAATTATTATTGGGTGTATAAGCATAACTGGCTATCAGTTCCAGATAAGGTTGCTGTTTTTTTACCTGGGTTTCTTTCAACAGATAAAATAACCCTACTTTTGCATTTACATAAGTTGTTAAAAAAGAGATGGTATTTTTTGCTAACATGGCAATGTCTTGTTCACCACGCATTTTTTCATTTAACAAAGCTTTTCCTGTTTTTGACCAATCTTGAAGCGCATTTTTCGTAGTCACTTCTGCCAATTTAGTTGCAGCAGTTTCTAAAGCATTTTTAATTTGGACAAAATCTCCTCGGTATAAAGCTTTAGCAATCACATTCTGATTACCTATAGCCAATCCATTTGAGACTTGAACTATATCCTTAACCACTTGTCCCAGATCAGATAAAGCCATTTCTAGAGCATTTTTTATCTGAACAAAATCTCC
This sequence comes from Candidatus Parabeggiatoa sp. HSG14, assembly GCA_030378085.1. Classification (GTDB taxonomy): domain Bacteria; phylum Pseudomonadota; class Gammaproteobacteria; order Beggiatoales; family Beggiatoaceae; genus Parabeggiatoa. Next base: position 3,695 of record JAUCGK010000179.1, on the reverse strand, counting down.
ACTATATGAAGCTTTAGGTGTAACACACAAATTACCCACGGCCAATCCTTGCGAAACCTGAACAATGTCATCCATCACCAACCGTAGATTAGATAAACCGGTTTCCAAAGCATTTTTGATTTGGATAAAATCGCCTTTGTATTCAGCCTGTAAGGTGACACGCAAATGACCTTTTGCTAACTTTTGAGAAACTTGGATAATATCTTCAATGATTTGACATTGATTAGGGATAGCCATTTCCAAAGCATTTTTGATTTGGATAAAGTCACCTCGATAGGTTGCTTTAGGCAGGATATGTAGCTTACCCATTGCTAAACCCTGTGACACTTGAACGATATCATCAATCACAGTTTTAAAAGATTGGGCTACGGCATAAAATGCTCTACCAATATCACCCATTTCGTCTCTATAGGTAAGGATTTTATCAATGTCGTTTTGGTTAGTAATAGCAAGTGCTATTTTACCGGCAACCATTTGACGAGCAATCGTGCTAATAATTTTTACGGGTTTAATAATACCAAGAGAAATAAATAAACTAAACAAAACACTTAACAGTATCACTATCAATAACACAGTGATTGTAGTTACAATAACTCTTGTGCGAGTTACCTGGATATCTTCATGCATACCGTTTGCTTTAGTGGCTGCGTAATTTTTTAATATTTCCATCTTGCTATTGAGCAAGGCAATATGTTGTGTCCCTTTTCCCTGATTAATGGCAAAAGCTTTTTCCCGTTGTCCCACTTCCATCAATGCAATAATTTCCTCACGAATTGGAGACCATTCTTTAAAGGTTTGGATAGTTTTCGCAATTAATGCAGTGCCTTCTTTACCAAGTATCCATTTTTGAATTATCGCAAACTGTTCATAGTTCTCTTTTTCATATTGAGCTACCTGTAAATGAGCCTTTTTTATGTCTATCACATTTGTTGCAGAGACAACATTTTTCATACTGCAATGCATTTTGATAATACCAGTGTTTGCAGTAAGTATTGCCTCAGTAACTTGTAAGGGATGGTTATAAATCCTGGTACTCAAATCCGCCAAAACATTCATTTGAATCAGTCCATAGATATTAACGGCACTGCTCAATGTTATAATTAAAGTAAAAGCCAGTAGTAGTTTAGTACGGATAGTTAATTTCATTGTTTACGTCCTTACTAATGATCGTTTTCACCAAGGAATAAAAGACATTTTTCCTAATGAATTAGCTTGTTTTGGTAAATGGCAAGTGTTGTTAGGTGGGATTTTTGGATATATTGACAAAATAACACACCCCTAAATCCCCTCTCAAGAAGGGATTTTTAAAAGCTTTATTCTCTTTTTGAGAGGGGTGAGGGGAAGTTATTTTTTTATTGCTCTTTAAACTTCGGCAGGTTTTAACAGACGATAGTTCAAATCCAGTTCTAGATCATCGCCCAATTGTTTATAAATATATTCCAAAGCCATATCTTCCGTTGCATGGATATTTTCTTTACCAATGCTTGCTTTGAGGCCGCTATGTTGTAAAACCTCTAAAATTTGCCGTTTTAAACCACTAAATATCAAAATAATGCCATTTTCCCGCAAACGATCATTTAACTGATGTAATACTTCTTCCCCTGAAGCATCCAATTGGTTAATGCCATCTCCAACCACCAACACATACTTAGCATTGGGCTTATCACTCACTGCCCCAAGAATAGCATCTTCAAAATAAGAGACATTGGCAAAATATAAAGAACCGTCAAAACGAATGGCTACAATTTTGTCACTAGTCGGCAAATCTGGGTGAATTTGAATATCACGCAAAGTACCATCTTTGTAACGTCCTAAAATTGCAATACGAGGTTTCATTGTGCGATAAAGATATAAGACAATGGCCAAACCAGCACCAATCAAAATCCCTTTTTCCAGATGGGGCGCAAAACCAAGTGTTGCTACAAAAGTGACTATTGCGGCCATTCCATCATGTTTGGAAATCTGCCAGGCATGTTTAACTGCTTTGAAATTAATCAGCCCAAAGACAGCCATCATAATCACCGCTGCCAAAACGGCTTCTGGTAAATGATAAAGTAGGGGTGTTAAAAATAACAAGGTAATCATCACTATCACAGCGGTATAAACCGAAGACATACCGGTTATGGCTCCCGCATTTAAATTAACTGCTGAACGGGAGAAGGAACCACTGGCAGGGTAAGCGTGAGTCATACTACCTGCAATATTAGCAAGCCCTTGACCAATTAATTCTTGATTAGGATCAATACGTTCTTTGGTTTTAGCAGCCATTGCTTTGGCAACCGAAATGGCTTCCATAAAACCAATTAATGAAATCACCATAGCACTGACTACCATTTCCCAAAAAATATCCATACTAAAAGTTGGCATATTAAATGACGGCAAACCTTGAGGAATTTCGCCTACAACTTTTCCACCCATTCCTTCTGGAGCTTGGAAATTAATTAACCAGCTCACCAATATTGTAATCGCAACCGCAATTAATACCCCCGGGAGTTTTGGATATTTCTTTTTAAAAAATAACATGATAGCAAAAGCAGTTATCCCAAATAATAAGGTTGGAATATGGGTACTACCAATTTGCATAATCACATTCCAAATATCTACTAAGAAGCTTTCACTGCGCTCCATAGACACTCCAAAAATTTTGCTTAATTGAGAAAAAGCGATAATCAATGCCGCCGCATTGGTAAACCCAACAATGACTGGATGAGAAAGAAAATTAACAATCGCTCCCAGCCTAAAAATGCCCAATAGTAATTGGAATACACCCACCAAGAAAGCGAGCATAATTGCCAAACCAATAAACTTATCACTGCCAATTTCAGCAAACTGGGCCACGGTTGCAGCAGTTAATAAAGAAACAACGGCAACAGGCCCTGTACCCAATTGACTGGAAGAACCCCATAATGCGCCTATCAGAACAGGTAGGAAAGCGGCATATAAGCCATAGTAAGCGGGTAATCCTGCCAATTGTGCATAAGCCATCGACTGTGGAATTAACACTAAAGCCACTGTAATACCGGCAATTAAATCCGCTCTTACTGTATCCCCACCCATAGGGAACCATCTTAAAAAAGGAAAAAAATGTTGAAGTTTCTGCATGTTTTATAATATGTCTCGCTTTTGTTGTTGTGAAATTATTTTTCTTAATTCAATGTTTAAAATTTTGGGTGATACGCTATAAAACGCAGCGAAGAACTCCAGCTCATCACCGAAAAGTTTACTGTAGAAAATTTTTTAAATTTTTTTCGATATCCTTAAAGTAGTTGTAATTACTCAGCTTTCTCGTTCCAATGCTCCAGCGTCACTGCCATTAAGTTAAGGGCAACCATATTCGAGGCTTCAGTTTTTGCGCGCAAAAACTTTTACCTCGAAAGGATTGCTCCTACATAACCAATTGATTTGTAGTGGCAATCCCTTGTAGTTGCTCTCAAAAAATCCCTAACTTAATGGCATTGTAGCGAAAGCGTTGGAATGCATTTCGTGATGCATCAGCGTTACTCCTTATAAAAAACGCTTTGTATAAATATTAAAGACTGAGTAGTTACAAGTAGTTGATAGTTTGTTTATAAAATTAAGTTTTAATAATAGTCTAAATTTAATAGATACTAATAAATAGATTTCAATCAATAACTTTGAAAATTCTTAGAGCAACCTTTTGATATTTATTAACTTTATATAATAAAACTTATAAG
>JAUCGK010000178.1 GCA_030378085.1 Candidatus Parabeggiatoa sp. HSG14 | reverse complement strand
GATGTTTGGTTCCACCCGTGTACGGGGGGTTAGGGGGGTATCCCCAAAATCTGTTACAATCAGCAAAATTTCATTTTGCACTACTCTGGTATTCACTTTTGAAGTACAGTGCGTAACATCAGTTTATAAACTGGTCGCACAACGAACCATTTGGTTATTAGTGCTGATTTCTTTTGTCGTTATTTTCGTGGTTTTTTTAATTGAACCTTTGATGATTACTCGAGATGTCTCATTAATACCAAAAATTATTGTGGTGTTTTTAGCTTTTGTGATTGCCGATGAACTGAGTACAGCTTTCTCTTGGCGAGAAGCATATAATTGTTATGATGCGATAGATAGACGGGTGGAAAAAATTCTTACTGAAATTAATGAGCCTTCTCAAGAAGCTATTTTAGCGATATTTAGCGATTATGCGGTTGCAACGGCAGCAGATCCCCCAATCCCTAAGCGCATTTATAAAGAGCAATGGGAACATTTAGAACAATCATGGAAAGATAGGATAGCAGCGCGTCAAACAACAAGATAAAACGAGGATAAAAAGATGGGAGCTTTATCAACAGCGATACCACGAGACGAACGGCAAGCAGTTTTCATTAACGCCGATTCCGGTTTAGCAATGAAAGAAAAGCGTTTAGACTTCCCTGTAACTCGTAGCAAATCAGTAACCGAAGCCGAATATTGGGAAAATTACTACGACGATCCGGACATAATTTATGAATGGAATGACGGTATTCTTGAGGAGGTAGGCATGTCTGACTTAGAAACTAACGAAACAACTTTAATGTTTGAGTGGCTTTTTGACTTGGTTGGTTATTATTTGAATACCCATTCCATTGGTAAACGGATATTTTTGGAAACCGGATTTCATCTGTCTTTACCCCATAAAACAACGATTCGCCGTCCAGATTTAGGGATAATACTTGACCAAGACGCACTGCCATACAAGCCGCATAATAACTCCTATAAGGGCATTTGTCATTTATGCGTTGAAGCGGTTTCTGACTCTAAGAAAAAATATATCACACAGGATACGGAAATTAAATTTGAAGAATATGAAATAGGCGGTGTTCAGGAATACTTCATTTTGTATTCAAAGGATATCCATCTGGAATTTTACTGTCTTGACGAACATGGCTGCTATGTTCCCATCAAGCGAGTGCAAGGTAATGTGATTCAATAACTAAAATTCCTGATTATAACGAATTTTGGGGACACCTACCTTTTTACCCCCCTAACCCCCCGTACACAGGGGGAAGTCCCAAAATAGAAAAATTAAAGCAAAGTGTCGAATGATGTTTGGTTCCACCCGTGTACGGGGGGTTAGGGGTGTGTCCCCAAAATCTGTTACAATCAGCAAAATTTCATTTTGCACTACTCTGGTATTCACTTTTGAAGTACAGTGCGTAACATCAGTTAATTAAGGCTAATCTTTACCCACAAGTCCCCTAAAATTATTTTATCGTATAAATAGCAAGGTTATATAACATCGTATCCAAGCATGACGAGAGGATAAATTTTTGCCAGTTTCCTTTTAGAGTGATATCTCCCTATAACAAAAAACTATTGATTTCAATAGGTTTACCTACTTGCGGGTAAAGGTTAGCCCTTAATTAAAGAGGGTGACTTGTACCTGACGCAATCGGGAAACGCTATAAAAAAGCAAGTAAAGTAGTTGAGTTCATCATATTTTCACTTTGCGAAATTGTTGTTAGTTTATGGACTCCAGTGAATAAATTCATTAGTTTGGTTACTATTTCTGTTTTTTTAACAAATCAATCAATTTTTGTAATAACGTTTGAGATGTTTTTGCGGGTTGCTCATTACTCAAAACAACCGTCACAATATTGGTAATCTCGTTATTCTTAAAATCCCAATCTCCGGGAGGCTCACCCGGATGATAGCCCAATTTGCCCAGTTTACGGTTTGCCGGTTTTGCAGCTTCCAACTCTGCTAACGTGGGCAATAAATCTGACGTAATTTCGACACCCTCCAATTGAGCCTTTCTCTCTTGATACAATTGGTTTAAGGGCGCATTGCTTTCAAGGATAGCTGCCAATTTACCTTGAATATTCTCCCAATCCTTGGGAGTAATTTCCGATTTCCGATTTAATAATTCCAATTTATTACACAGTTGTTTTAAGGCAGAATTATTTGCCAACTCTGTATCAGTACTCGCCGGTAATGCGAGTAAAAAAGCCAGTAACGTTTTGGTATCCATGATATTATTATCAATTAATGTTTAGTACAACGAATTACGTGGATAAACGAATTTTGGAGTCCAAACCTTCAGGTTTGGAATATCCAACAACTCCGATAAAATTCGTTTATCCACGTAATTCGTTGTACTAGATTATCGTTGTACTAGATTATCGTTGTACTAAATTATCATTGTACTATAATACATCTTATCAGTCAAAAAAATTATGCCACAAAATAACAAACCCACCCGTGATGCATTAATAATAGGCATTAGCCAATATGCCGATTTACCCATGCCACCGGAAATCACTCGCCTTGTCGAGGGTGCAGAAAAAATAGCACAACGCCTTGAAAAGCAAGGGGGATTTCGCATAACCCGATTACCCGCGACTAAATCAGGTGACAAAGAAATTATCGATCCTGAGCAAATGGTATTTGCCGATGAGTTAAAAAATGCCATTACGCAATTATTAAATCCAAAAAGCGATAACCCCCCAACCACCGCCCTGATATTTTTTACCGGACATGGTTTGCGTAAAAAAATTAAGGATAATCATTATGAAGGATTTTTGGCAACCAGTGAGACGAGTCCCGATGATGATGAATGGGGAGTCTCCTTAAAATGGTTACGTGAATTATTAGAAAAAAGTCCCATCCCGCAACAAATTGTTTGGCTTGATGCGTGTCATAGTGGCGAGTTATTTAATAAAGACCTGCCAGGTTTCCAAAACCTGACAGGTCTGGCCCACGACAGATGTTTTATCAGCTCAGCAAGGGCGCATGAAGAAGCCTACGCGGTGGGCGTATTAACCACAGCCTTATTGGAAACCCTTGATTATACTAAACAACTTAATCCCTGGGTGGATCACCTAACGCTGATTGAATGGCTTAAAGCCAAAAACCAAACCGCGATTGGCTCCCAACGATTTGTGTTTGATAACACCGACAAACCTATCATTTTAACCAATAAAGCTTTTGATGTTAATGCGGATTATAAAAATGTTTGCCCATTCAAAGGCTTAGAATCTTTTGATTTTGAGAAAAACCCCGACGATCCGCTTTACTTTAAAGGGCGTACCGAACTCACTAATGAATTACTAGAAAAAATTGGCGCAATTGGTTCCCCACCTTCGCGAGGGGGGGCTAGGGGGGTAATTTCCTCGCGGTACTCGGAGCCTCTGGCAATGGTAAATCTTCGGTGGTGCGAGCCGGTTTACTTTATCAATTGCGCCAAACCCAACGCTGGGAAATTCTACCGGTTATTACACCGACAAGCCAGCCGCTGTCGGCTTTAGGCTCTGTCATTGGAATGCCGGCCGCGCAATTAACCGATTTTATTGACCGGGTGCAAGCAGAACGGGTGGTGTTGGTTGTTGATCAGTTTGAGGAAGTGTTTGCTTTGTGTAAAGACGATGAGCAACGGCAACAATTTTTGGCGACATTGTTAGCAACGGTGACACGGGCGGATAATAAATTCTGCTTAGTGGTGGTGATACGCGCCGACTTTTTTGATAAATATTCTCAGCATGTCGATTTAGCCAAACAAATTCAGGCCCATCAAATCATCGTCACGCCGATGACAGCGGCAGAATTGGAAGAAGCGATTGTGGCACCGACGCAACAGGTGGGTTTACAAATTGAGCCAAAGTTAGTGTCTGAAATGTTGGCGGATGTCAAAGGGGCGTTAGGGAGTTTGCCTTTGTTACAATATACCTTAAGAGAATTGTGGACAAAATGTGCGCCTCACCGCCTCTTAACCTTTTCGGCTTATGAAGAATTAGGCAAGATAACCGGTACTTTGGAAAAAGGGGCGAATGGTGTTTATGCACAATTATCGCCGCCAGAGCAGAAAACCGCGCAACGGATTTTTATCGAATTAACCCAATTGGGAGAAGGCACCCCAGATACGCGCCGGCAACTGTCTCAACAAGATTTAGTGACTTCGTTACCGTTTGAGTCCGCGCCGGTTGGCGAAGTTATTCAGAAATTAGTCGCTGCCAACTTAGTCGTCACGGATAAACCCAAAGAAGAACAAGTTGCCATAGTCAATATTGCCCATGAAGCGTTGATTCAACATTGGGGGCAATTGGGTGGGTGGCTAGATGAAAACCGCGATGATATTCGATTTCATCGGCGTTTGGATCAAACCGCACAACGTTGGAATAATCAAAATAAAGCCAGCGGATTATTGTGGCGTTCTCCTGATTTGGAGGCATTGCAAGATTTTCAGCAACGCAATCCTTCAAATATGACAATCGTACAGAAGGCTTTTTTTGAAGCATCGGTGCGTGGGCAGCTACGCACTAAAAAATTAATTCGGTTCATCATTATCGCATTAGTGACATTGACTACCGTTTCTGGTATTGGTACTTATTTATCGGTGCAAGCGGAAAGAAGAATCAGTCAAGCCAGAGATGCCGAAGTTCAAGCCAAATTAGTCGCACAACGAGATCGTGATATTGCACAGGAGGCTGAACAAAAAGCCAAAGATGCCTTAAAAATGGCTCAAGAACAAAAAAATAAAGCATTGTTTCGAGAATCGTTATTTTTAGCTGAAATGGCACGCCAACAAATTGAACAAGGTGATGCCACAACAGCGGTATTATTGACTTTAGAAGCGTTACCAAAGTCTATTGATAATCCAAATCGTCCTTTGGTTACTGAGGCAAAAACTCAACTTTATGAAGCGGTTTCTCAGTTAGACAAATCGGTTGCCAAATTAACAGGGCAAGCTTTAATTGACCATGCGCGTAAATTGGTATCAAATAAAGAACTGACACAAAAACAGAAAAAACAATTCTTTTTAGAGGAACGTGTACTGACGTTACTGGAATTGATTGAAGACATTGATCCTAAATTTATTGAAACGCTTACACCTGAGCAATATCAAAAATTTGCTGTTAATGAGTTAGATGTGTTGGGTAAAGATGAATGGTTTAAATGGCTTGAACAACGCACTCCTCAACAAATAATTAGGTTAAAGCATTATGAGATAACAAAAGCTATGATTAATTCCATTAAAATATTGTCTCCACCTGAGAGTAGTCGGGAAGTATTTCCTCCTTTTACAACTTCTCCTGATGTGGTTGCAGAAGCGTATGATGCTCTTAATAGTTGTTTAGAAAAAAGAGAACGACTTGATAAACAAGGTGAACAAATACTTGATAAAATAAAACCTGGAATGAGCATAACCCCTGAAAAATTAGGAGAGATGTTTGATCATGTTGGTGAACTAGGGAAAAGAGATGAATGTACTGCAGAGAAACTTTTTGCTGAAAGGGCGACTCTTAATTCTAGATAATTCGTATACGTAGAAAACTTAGAGTGTGTATAGCAAAGTGCAATGGTCTCCCACCGGCTCATTTGGCTGGCAACTGGTGGCCATGATAGTACCGCCCGAATTTGGGATGTAAACACTGGTGACGAGATAATCAAACTATCACATGATGGCTCCGTGAATTTCGTGATTTTTAGTGACAATAACCAATGGTTGGCCACAGCCAGTATAGATAAAACTGTTAGAGTGTGGGAAGTTGCTACCGGTAAAGAAATTTCTCGGTTACTGCATGAAAAACCGGCCTCAATAATAGCCTTCAAAGAAAACAGTAAACGAATAGCCACAGCAAGCTTTGGTTGGGATATTATCAGAATATGGAAAACCGAAACCGGAGAAGAAACAACGCACATATATGATTTACCCAAGCTTGAACAAAGATTTAAAAGTTTGAATCAGTTACCGTTGTGGAATCGTCAACCGTAATTTCAAAAGACCTGACAGGTTTTGGAAACCTGTCAGGTCTTGAAACACCGAGGACAGACCTGACAGGTTTTGGAAACCTGTCAGGTATTGGTACACTGAGGACAGACCTGACAGGTTTTGGAAACCTGTCAGGTCTTGGTACACTGAGGACAGACCTGACAGGTTTTGGAAACCTGTCAGGTCTTGGTACCTCTGAGGAAATAGATATGTCACAAGAAATACCTTTAATTAGCGGACAGTATTATCACATCTACAATCGTGGTAATAATGGAGAAAACTTGTTTATCGAAGAGCGTAATTATCAATATTTCTTTGAACTATACATCCGTCACATATATCCTGTTGCCAACACCTATGCGTACTGTCTGATGAAAAATCATTTTCATCTTTTGGCTCAAATGAAACAGGTTGAAGACCTGACAGGTTTCCAAAACCTGTCAGGTCTTGAGAGTCCAAATTATTCTAAACCGTTCTCAAATTTGTTTAATGCTTATACGAAAACGATTAACAAAACTTACCTGAGAACCGGTAGTCTTTTTGAAAGGCCTTTTAAACGTATATTGGTCGATTCGGATACTTATCTAATCCATTTGGTTAATTACATTCATCAAAATCCACTAAAACATGGATTTACTAACGATTTCCGTACTTATCCATATTCGTCTTACCAAACTATTTACCAACAGAAGAATAGCCGTATTGAGGGACAGCAAGTTATAGACTGGTTTGGTAATCCAATGTCATTTGCAAAATTTCATGAGCAAATCAATGAAGCGGAAATTCAACATTTGATTGAAGATGACTAGCGGCAGACCTGACAGGTTTCCAAAACCTGTCAGGTCTAAATCCAAGCTAGGGAATGGGATGCGAATGTGGTTTTTTGGGATGAAGATGATTAGCGGCAGACCTGACAGGTTTCCAAAACCTGTCAGGTCTAAATCCAAGCTAGAAAATGGGATACGAAAGTGGTTTTTGGGGATAAGATGTCTGAATCAGAATTTACAGGATTATTTTTTACCATTTATGTGACTTAATCCTGTTTATCCTTAAATCCGTTTAATCTTGTTCAAAAACTTTAGGAACCAACAAATTATCTATTGAAGAGGAACTTATAATGGAAACATTAAAACAATCTGCAATCACAGCGATTTCACAATTGCCCGATACAGCTAATATTAACGACATCATCGTTGTTTTGTATCAGATTAAACGGGAAAAAGAAATCGTTAATCAAACTGAAGACAAACCCGTTTCATGTTATGACTTAGCAAAAGATTATATTGGTTGTATAGAAGGTCCGGAAGACCTTTCTACCAACAAAGCCTACATGGAGGGTTTTGGTTTATGAAAGAACCAGTCATACTTGATACCGGTCCCATAATCGCATTACTCAATCGTCGTGATGCTTATCACGATTGGATGACGCATCAAATTAAAAGCATCACTCCCCCATTGTTAACTTGTGAAGCGGTTATAACTGAGGCTTGCTTTTTAGCAAATCGTGATATAGGTGGAACAAATGGAGTCATTAATTTGGCACTGAACGGTTTTATGAAAGTACCCTTTCACTTTGATAATGAGATGGATACTATTAAAAACCTCATGTTAAAGTATGCCAATGTACCTGTGTCTTTTGCCGATGCGTGTTTGGTAAGAATGGCGGAAATCTATCCCAATAGTGCCGTGCTGACATTGGATAGCGATTTTCAGATTTATCGTAAAAATAAAAATCAAGTCATACCCGTGATTATGCCAGATAGTCACTAACTTACCCAAAGACTTGGCGCAATTGAATTAACCCAACATTTAAGTGAAAAGTGAAAAACTAAAAGTTAAATAATTTTGGATGGTTATCATTTTTCACTTTTCACTTAAAAAGAGAATGGGATGCGAATGTGGTTTTTGGGGATGAGGGGTTGAAATAGGATTAAAATTCTGATTCAGACAAGTAAAGGATTGACTGGATTATTTGTGTGACTTAATCCTGTTTATTCTTAAATCCGTTTAATCTTGTTCAAAGGATTGATAGGATTGACAGGATTATTTTTGAATGATTATAAAATAATCCGGTTCAAGATTTTGATATTTAAACAATTTAATAGGTACAATAATGACAACAATTACCTTAGAACTCCCTGAAGAAACACTGATAAATTTCAATGGAATCAATGAAATTCGTCAAACCCTATATGAAGATTTCATCATCGCCCAACGTCAACGAGGAAATATAAGTCTTGGTAGAACTGCCGAATTGCTTGGAATCACGTATAGCGAATTGTTTAACCGTTTAGGTAAAAAAGGATTACCGTTTATTAATGCCAGTCCAAAGGAACTCGAAAAAAGTTATCAACACTTTGAAAAAATAATGGAACAACAATGATTGTTATTTCCAACTCAAGTCCTCTTTTAGCATTAAGCCAAGTGCAACGTTTAGACATTTTAAAGACGCTATTTGGACATATCTATATTCCTGATTCTGTCTATAGAGAAACGGTTTTAGAATGTAATGTTCCGATTCAAAAAGAAGGTATCTTAAATGCCATTAATGACTTTATAAAAGTTGTGACTCCGACGATTGATCATAAATTTTCCAGAAAATTAGGTAAAGGCGAATGCGGTGTTCTTAATTTAGCTATTGAAAAACAGCCACATATATTGCTCATTGATGATAAAAGAGCTAGAAAAGAAGCAAATGACTTGGGATTTATACCTTCTTTTACAACGGATGTCATTAAACGAGCAGAATGCCAGCACCTCATTCCTTCTTGCACTAATGCAAGAACTCTATAATTTCGATATTTATTTGCCCTAATCTGACAAGCTAGACAACTACTTGAAGAAAGCAAAACAGAACTTGCCAAAGCCAAATTTTCCCAAGCTATAAAATGGGATGCGAATGTGGTTTTTGGGGATGAGGGATTGTAATTGTCAGAATCAGAATTTACAGAATTTTAGAATTTTCAGAATATATTGGAATTAATAGCTGATGTTACGCAGATAGTTTCCAAACTTTCGTTTCAAATTCATTTTGCCAACTAGAGTGTAACTCCTCGCAAAATAAATTTTGCACTCCACAAAATAAATTTTGCACGCAGATATTCACTTTTGGAAGTGCAGTGCGTAACATCAGTTAATAGGTTTCATTCTGTTAATCCTTAAATTCTGTCAATTCTGATTCAGACAAATAAAGGATTGACAGGATTATTTTTGCCATTAATTGATGTGGCTTCTTCCTGATTATCCTTTAATCCGTGTAATCTTGTTCAAAAGAAAAATGGTTTGAACAGGATGCTCAGGATTACTTTTGGCTTTAATCTTGATTATCCCCAAATCTTGTCTAATCTTGTTCAAATAATTTAAGTACAATTAATTAAAGGAAAAACCATGAAATATAAAGTAAATCTTATTAAAACCGAGGAAGGTTATGCTATTCGCTGTCCGGGTTTACCGGGTTGTTGGTCGCAAGGACAAACGGAACAAGAAGCATTGAACAACATTCAAGAGGCTATTCGTGACTATTTGATAGTTGTGGAAGGGTTAAACCAAGAACTAGAAACACGCTATGTAGAAATTGCATAATGGCTAAATTATCAGGTATTAATCACCAACGAGCCGTTAAAGCCTTTAAAAAAGTTGAGTTTTGGATTGCACGACAAGGTAAACATATTACCATGACTGACGGTGAACGCATTATCACATTACCAAAGGCTAATCCAATCAATGCCTATACAATGGGAGGTATTATCAAAGATGCTGGCCTTACCATTGAAGAATTTAAAAACTTATTATAAAAAGCAAGAAGCTAAAAAGAAATTTGCTTTGGCTAAGGAATGGGATGCGAATGTGGTTTTTGGGGATGAGAGGTTGTAATTGTCTGAATCAGACAAGGAGATTGACAGGATTATTTTTTACCATTTATGTGACTTAATCCTGTTAATCCCTTAATTCGTGTAATCCGGTTCAAAAATAGGAGAAAACATTTATGAAACTTGCAGAATTGATTCACGATATGTCTAAACTTAACCTTGAGCTAAGTGACTTTGAACAGAAATTTGGCGTTAAATCACCGGAATTTTACCAAGCCATTACCAAAGGTGAATTAGAAGAGTTCGATTACCGTCTTGAATTTATTGAATGGTTGTCTTTGTATAAGATATGGCTGAGTTTGAATGAAAAATATCAACAATTAGTCACTCGCCAACCCATTGCTATTTCAATTAAAACCACCGTAATGTCTCAACATGAACAATCCACTCGCATCGCCGTCTGAATACGAAGATTTTATTTATCATTTGCCGAATCGCTATCCTTTCATTAACTAGGATTTTGTTATGAAAATGAATAAATTACCTCAAATTGTTATAGATACTTGTATATTTATTTCCGCCCTATTGTCTCGTCGAGGAGCTTCGTTCAATTTGTTAAAACGTTTAGGTACAGGCGAATTTGAAATAAATCTTTCGGCACCTTTATGTTTTGAATATGAAAGCATAACAAAAAGAATTACCCTAAAGATTTCAAAGGAGTCAAAGATTCTTTTGGAATAGAAGTTGTGACACCTGGACAATTTGTCCAACTTTTAGATGCACAAAATCAGGAGTGATACCTAATATGAATACGATTAATCTGCAAATACCTAATTGGTTGCATGAGTCTTTAAATAAAGTAGCCGCTGAGCAAAATTGTTCAGTTAGCCTGTTTATCACGTTAGCTGTAACAGAAAAGATTACACTTCTGACTTCAAAAGAGTATTTTGAAAAAAAGGGTAATGCACGATTGCTAAAACTAGCCAGTCCAATTAACCGAGAAAAATTTGACAAACTCCTGGATAAAGTCGCTGATGTTGAGCCAGAAGAAAGAGACAAATTATAATGAGAAAAATGGGTCAGGCTTGATTTTATTTGATGCAGTCACAAAGAATGGCAAAAACATAAGGGCAACCGCTCCCTCGAAAAAATCTGCCAAAACAATCCTAAATACTACCTGCCAGGTTTCCAAAACCTGGCAGGTATAAACCCAAGCTAGAGAACTAGATACGAATATGGTTTTTGGGGATGAGGGATTGAAATAGGATTAAAATGTCTGAATCAGAATTTAAGAATTAACAGAATGAAACCTATTGATTCTAATGTATTTTATTCTAAAAATCCTAAAATCCGGTAAATTCTGATTCAGACAAGTAAAGGATTGACAGGATTATTTTTTACCATTTATGTGACTTAATCCTGTTTATCTTAAAATCCGTTTAATCTTGTTCAAAATCATGAAATTTACCAACAAAAGTGAATAAAATGCTTATTTATTTTGATATCTGTTGCTTCAATCGTCCTTATGATATTCACTGATGTTACGCAGATAGCTTTCAAACTGGAGTGCAAAATTGAGGACACCCCCCTAACCCCCCGTACACAGGGGGAAGTCCCAAAATAGAAAAAGCAAAGTGTCAAATGATGTTTGGTTCC
>JAUCGK010000019.1 GCA_030378085.1 Candidatus Parabeggiatoa sp. HSG14 | reverse complement strand
TAATAAAGGATTTAAAACAGTAGGTGATTTTATAGCATTTCCCGATTGCGTCAGGTACAAGTCCCCTCCTTAATTTAAGGAGGGGATTTAGGGGAGGTTATACTTTATTCAATCGGGAAACGCTATAAACCAATCCTTTTTTTATATACAACTCCCCGTAATTACAGATTTGTAATCCCTTTTTATATACAATCCTTGTAGTTAAAGGTTTTATATAAATCTTGACAATTAAAAGGAAAAATATATGCAAAAACAACTATTTCCATTAAACAGACTCAACAGCCTGTTATTGGTACTGTTATGGCTATTCATGCTCCCAAGGGTGGGAGCGGCTGAGTTGGTGTTTAGTCCAGCTACGCCTACTGTTGTCGTGGGGCAACAAATCACTTTGTCTGTCTCTGGTACGAATGGCGAGATAACATGGACACCTTCAAAGGGGCAAATTCAAGGTGCGGGTAATCAGGTGATTTATATTGCACCGCCTGAAGCTGGGTTAGATGTAGTCACAGCATTTGATAGCGAAGACAATGTTGGCACTGTCAAAGTTATAGTGACACGTAAACAGTTGGTTTCGTTGGAAAATGCCAACTGGGAAGTGTTTACTAATCGAAGTGAGATTCGTGCAACTCTTCTGTCGGATGATGGCAAAACGCTGTGGGTAGGTACAACAAGTGGACTTGAACAACGTGGTGCAAGCACTGGGGAATTAGTGCGAGTGTTTACGAATTTAGATGGCTTGCCAGACAACTATATAACTACCCTAGAAAACGATGGTAGCGGTGGGCTATGGATTGGGATAGATGGAAATGGTACTAATAAAGGAGGTCTTGCCTACCATAGTGCCAGTGGCAAATGGACTGTTTATAATGAAGACAATTCGGGGTTGCCAGACAACTGGGTTACTGCCTTAAAAAGCGATGGTAGCGGTGGACTGTGGATTGGAACTATGGGTATTTTGGAAAGTGGTGGACTAGCCTACCGCAGTGTCGATGGCGAATGGACGGTTTATACGACAGACAATTCGATGTTGCCAAACCATGATATTGAAGCCCTTGAAACTGATGGAAATGGTGGGTTGTGGATTAAGACTGAAGGTAGCCTTGCTTACCGTAGTACCAATAATGAGTGGACGGTTTATAATCCTGACAACTTGAAGATACCATTCAACGATGTAAATGTAAATTCGCTAGAAAGCGATAGTAGTAGTGGACTGTGGATTGGAACTTTTAGTGGTGGCCTGATCTACTTCAGTGTCAGTGGTGAAGGGACAGTTTATACAACAAACAATTCTGAATTACCAGACAACTGGGTTTTTGCCCTAGAAAGTGATAGTAGTGGTGGGCTGTGGATTGGGACATTAGGTGGCCTAGCTTACCGCAGTATTAATGGTGAATGGAAGGTATATAACCAGGACAATTCGGAGTTGCCAGACAACTGGGTTTTTGCCTTAGAAATCGACAATAATGGTGGGCTGTGGATTGGAACTTATGGAGATGGCCTAGCTTACCACAATATCAGTGGCGAATGGACAGTTTATACGACAAACAATTCTGGATTGCCAGGCAACACCATTGATGCCCTAGAAAACGATGGTAGCGGTGGGCTGTGGATTGGGACTTGGGGCTTGGCCTACCGCAGTGTTATTGGCAAATGGACGGTTTATACGACAGACAATTCTGGGTTGACATCCAACATCATTAAAGCCCTAGAAAGCGATGATAATGGTGGTTTGTGGATTGGGACTAACCGACAGTGGTATAAAAAGGAAAACAATTACATTCCCATTGGGGGTGGCCTTGTCTACCACAGTGTCACTGGAGAATGGACAGTTTATACGACAGACAATTCTGGATTGACATCCAACAACATTGAAGCCCTAGAAAGCGATGGTAGCGGTGGACTGTGGATTGGGACTACCCGGCACCGAAAGTGGAATGAAGAAGAATACAATTACATTGAAGGTGGTTTAGCCTACCGTGGTATCAATGGTGAATGGACGGTTTATACGACAGACAATTCTGGGTTGCCAAACAACAAGATAAATGCATTAGAAAGCGATGGTAGTGGAGAATTGTGGGTTGGGACAGATGGTGGCTTAGTCTACCGCAATGTCAGTGGCGAATGGACTGTTTATAATGAAGACAATTCTGTGTTGCCAAACAACTATATTATTGCCCTAGAAAGCGATAGTAGTGGTGGACTGTGGATTGGTACTGGGAGTGGTCTCGCTTACCACAGTGTTAATGGCGAATGGACTGTTTATACAAAAGATAATTCGAGATTGCCAAGCAACAGTGTTAGAGAGCTTTTACACGGAAGTAGTGGGTTGTGGATTGGGACTAACTCTGGTGGCTTAGCCTACCGTAATGTTAGTGGTGAATGGACGGTTTATACAACAGACAATTCTGGGTTACCATCCAAAGGAATTGATGCCCTTTTACGCGATGGTAGTGGTGGGCTGTGGATTGGGACAAATGGAGGTGGCCTTGCTCATCTAAATTTTGGCCAAAAAACTAGCCTTGTCCAAACCATCGAAGATGAAACAGCCCGCACTGAACTATTAACGGGAGAGCGCGCTGCTATCCTGATTCATCCCAATGGTTCGGGAAGTGCCTCTGATCAAGAATTGGCAGTTGATTTCATGGCAACTTATGCCTATCACAGTTTACAAGCGAGAGGCTACGACAATGATGAAATCCATTTTCTGTCCTATAAACCAGATTTAGACTTCAATGACGACGCAATGGTCGATTATAGTATTGTTGATGCCCCAGTTACCTTAGCCGAACTTCGCGATGGCATTAAAAACCCCCGTGACATCACAGTTGATGACATTAGAAAAGCTTTTGAATGGGCCAAAGCAAAAGGCAAATTAGAACAACCTCTCATTGTCATATTCGTTGATCACGGCTTGCCTAATGAACTCATTCTCAATCCCTTGGGAACCGAAACACTCACTGCTGATACTTTCAAAGCTTTGTTAGATGATTATCAAAATAGCATCAATGACCAAAAAGTTGTCGTTATCCTTGAAGCCTGTCATTCAGGAACATTCGTAGAGGCTTTATCAGCTCCTAACCGCTTGATTATCAGTAGTACCGATGGAGAAAAGGCTTATTTCAGTGACTATGGTCGCACTTCCTTTCTTAAACTCTATTTTGATAATCTGCGGCGCGGCAAGAAATTTGGAGACAGTCTAAAACCAATTACTGACACCATTGCTACATACATTTGGCCTCTTAATCAGCAACGTCCCCAATTGAGAGGTAATGCAACAATGCAAGACCTCTGTTTGAACGGATGCTGGGGCGAACTGCCCGGTATACTCACTTTGACACCAGAAAAACTTCCGAGTATAATACCTTTAGGACAACCGATTGATTTTACAGTATATACCAATACCAGTGGGATTAGTGTGAAAAAAATTTGGGCTTCTCTGGTAACTCCAGAAATTGCTAGTCAACGCAATGAACAAGGATACTCGTTCCAGCCAGCCCCTTTTATTCCTTTTTCTTTCCTATCAACAAACACTCGCAAAAATGATGAAAAATGGCAAGGTAGTTTCAGCAAATTTAATACACCAGGAAAATATGTCGTTACTTTCAAAGCTAAAGATAACAAGGGATTTATCACAGAAGCTCCCCCAGTTATTTTGACAGTTGAAGGAAAAGGGCTTACTCATGCGCGTTTTGATACCACTACCAATATCTTGCACATTCCAGCAATTACAGTCGGTACTGATATTTACCAAGCTGATTTGCTCTTACGCCAATTTGAACCAGAGATAATCCTTGATGTGGATATGAATTCACTGAAACTCGCTGATGATACCACTTCAGTTGGTTATTCCAATTTTACTCCCAATACTGGTGAGGTGTATATTCCATTGCTGAAAATGGGGAATTATACCTACAGTACTAAGTTAACCCTAGTTCCAGAAACATCCCCCATACAATTTCTGCTAAAGCCAGAAGACTTGAAACTGCAACCTTAAATAAGAATGGATAGATAGTACATAGTACAACGAATTTAAAAAAAACAACGAATACAATATATTGACCATTCGTTGTGGTTTTTCTAATTCGTTGTACTCTTTAGTTGTATTCTTTTTTGTAAATTATGCTCATCCATAGTCGATATTTCATCAATTTATCTTCTTTTTACCATTAAAAATGTTAGACAGATTTCATCGCATCTACGGGTTTAAGTTTACGAATTCGCAAAGCTGGATATAATGAGCCAATCATCGTAAATATTAAAATGAGAGCGGGCCCTATGGTAAATGAGAAGAGAGAGAGTTGAGGCGTTATTTTGTCAGGTAATCCAAATTGCGCCCCAATTTCTTTCATGCCCGGATAGCTAAAGCCATAAGCATAGAAATATAAAGTAATTGCAATACCGATAGCTAAACCAATTGCTAAGCCTAATAAAGTCAAAAACAGAGATTCTAACATAACCAATTTACCAATAAATGTATGTTTTGTACCCAAAGCCAGCATAACTCCAAATTCGCGGGTGCGTTCTAATACTGCCATCAAAAATGTATTTAACACACTAAACGTAACAATTAAAATAAGACAGCCATACATAACCCAACCGTTCATTTTGTCCGCTTGAATTATTTGGAATAACCCAGGGAGTAAGGTATTCCAGTCCAATACGACTAAATCTTTATTGCTTTCCTTTAGTCGTTTTTCCCCCTCTTGCAGAGAAATATTGGGAGGAATTTTTTCCCGCACTTGAGCAAGTATGCTTTCTAACCGATCCAACCCCGTTGTTAAACCAACCAATACATGTACTGATTCTCCCATACTAAAAATATCTTGAAAGGTTGTTAGCGGCATTTCTATAACACTTCTATCTATTTCTGGCATTCCACTGTCAAAAATACCAATAATAGGTAACACCGCAGCCGCAATAGAACCGTCTCGCCCACTCCCTAATAAAGTCAGCTCGTCTCCCACTTTGACTTTGAGGTTACGTGCTAAGGCTTTTCCAATAACAACTTCTTGGGCAATGTCGCTACTTAAAAATTGTCCACTTTGAATGCGTTTAGGAATAATGGATAAATTGCTCTCATGGGCTGTTTCTACTCCAATTACTTGTACCCCATAAGATCGTTCTTCTGAAGCAGCCAGTGCAAAACCATTAGCGCGTGCAGCAATTTCAACTATTCCATTGATTTTACGCAATTCTTTAGCCAATTGTTGAGAGTCAGCGATAGTGCTACGTATTTTAGGTTTATCCAAATAACCAGTACGTTGTACTTGAAAATGTCCCGTCAATATTCTCAGATTATTATCAATCATCATGTCATACGAGCCGAGTTGTAAGGTAATAATAAATACCAATAAACTGGCTGCAAATGTAATAGTCGTAATCGTGATTCCACTACGGCGTGGATGCCGCCAAATATTGCGCCAGGCTAAACGTAAGATAATACCCATATTTTTCCGTTTTCAGTTATTAATAAAATTCAAAGCTGAAACTTTGAATTCCAATTGGCTAGATTTTTGGAATTCAAACCTTCAGGTTTGAAAAAATTTAAAAGCGTGGATTACGCAAGTTAGATCGAGTAAATGTAGAACTGGGTACGTTGATTTTGAATTTAGCTTCTTTAACCACAATTTCTGTCCATTCGCTAGGTTCTTCGGTTTTCTGCATACGTTGTCTCGTGGCAATCAATTTTCCACCCATCAATTGAGTAGATAATGTCTCCATTTTTTTTACCAACACATTATCTTGATCATAAAAAGCATGTTCCAAGACAATGAAATCAGTACGCACTTTTAACACCTCTTTACCCCATACCACGGGTGCATCTTCAAAAGGCACCGCCTCAATAATGAATGCCTTTTGTCCTTCATGGATTTCGCTGCCCTTAAGCGTGTGGGTGTAATGTTCCAATAGGCTATCAGCTTTAGAGACATCGTTATTAGAAAAGTCTGAACCCATCCAACTTTGATTCATCATACTGGAGGGAATTTTGATGATGCGATTGGTTTTAGGCGAAAAGCTCCACATTTCCTTGTTTTTTATCAGGGTAGCACTCCCCTTATCTTTCTTGGGGCGCGTTACCCGAACCAGAGATTTTTTTTGACCCTCTGTCCACATACGCATAGTCATAGTACGTTGCCAACTCGGACGATGGATAGTCATATCCGCTACTGAATAGGACGAGATATCACGCCAATACTCAATAGCCGCTTTAACAAGCGCGGTTGCTTGTTCATCTGCAAAAACGGGTGAAATATTCAACCCTAAGAAAAACCACAAAAGCATAAGGTAACGATAAAAATAATGTTGCATAATAAAAATATTCCAAATAAAAAATTTAACCCAGAGAACAAGGCATAGCTTGCACTCACCAAAAAGTGAAAAGTCAATAAATCAGACACTGAGTCATTTTTATAGCGTTTCCCGATTGGATAAAGTACAACCTCCCCTAAATCCCCTCCTTAATTAAGGAAGGGACTTGTACCTGACGCAATCGGGAAACGCTATAAAAACAATCTGATTGTAACAGATTTTGGAGACACCCCCCTAACCCCCCGTACACGGGTGGAACCAAAAATCATTCGACACTTTGCTTTTTCTATTTTGGGACTTCCCCCTGTGTACGGGGGGTTGTGTACGGGGGGTTAGGGAGGTGTCCCCAAAATTCGTTATAATCAGAAAACAATTTTGTCTCAATATATCGTAGATTTTGGTATTTATAGATAAAAATCTAATATTAATAACTGATGTTACGCACTGAACTTCTTAGCCTGGATATTTATCCCAAGGCTTGGTTTTCATCGTTATACACCAAGTCGAAATTATTAAAGGATTGGTAATTCGATAGATTTGTAGAGACGCGATGCTCGCGTCTTCTGTTCGCGTCTTGGCTCTCGCCTCCAATAATCATGAAATTATTTACCCCATATGTTTGTTTATAAATGACATGTAAACTTCATTGCTGGATTCTTTCGAGCATTTAGAGACGCGAACATTTAGGAATAAGGATTTAATAATTTGCAAAATTTTGATGCCAAACCTGACAGGTTTCTGAAACCTGTCAGGTTTTTAGAAGTTATTTTTCTGAATGTCTATATTACCAATATTTACACTTTGCCACCCATGGCTTTTTACACTCCCAAACCTCAACACTCTCTAGTATTGGGCGGCGTTTGTGTTTTATGGGGTTTAAAAGAATGACGCTGGAGCGTCACGATATAGGTGATCTCCGCTGCGCTTCGTTATTTTGTTTCCAACGCTGGAGCGTTGGAACAAGAAAAACGCTTTTGACGGGAAATTTACCACTTGAAAGCACTCGTTTAATGGGCGTTATTAATTCTCCTATATTTAATTCGACTTGCGTTCATTGGATTTCATATTTTCTATTTCCGCTTTGTCTAAACCAGTGATTTGCATGATGATGGCAATATCAGTATTGGCTTGTAACAATTGTTGAACTATTCGTCTTAGGGTTTTTTCTGCTTGTCCAGCTTTTTCTAAAGCTGCTTGTTTTTCATTCTCTATTTCTTCCACTTTCTCAGACTTCCAAAGCAATAAGTGATTATCAGCATTCCACCAACGTAGCCAATAGCCAGTTCTTTTCCGTCTGGTAATGGCAAAACCGAAGGTACATAAACCCAATCAGGGGCTTTGATCACATTTTTACCATTGACAATGGCAGCGATACCAAAATTGGTACCAATAATCCGAGACTGCGACAAACGTAAACGCGCCGACTCCAAAAATCCGTCTCGCAGGGCATCGGCGAGTAAAGGTTGAGTTAAATTGTCCGCTGGATCATCCGATAGTTCAAAATCGTCTGGTAATTTTTCCCAAGTAATAATGGGTTCCATTTTTAATACTGGGGTTGTAAAAATCAGCGGCGCGTCTCTCTGCTTAAGTGACATGCTGAAATGGCTGGCATAATGATATCTCCCTTATTAATCTTATTTTTTATTTTAACAGATTAAATATAATGAATCAAATTCGGTTTCCAAAATAAATTTTGGATGAATGTTTTATGGCGTGATGATTGCGTTAAAGGGTTGGATTTAGAAAAAAATTCGTGAAGAGTGTCTATAAGTGGGTAACTCAACTCTTATTCGTTTTGGAGAAAAATCAATATCTGTAAATGAACCGCCATTCTTAGTAGCCAATACTCGTAAACTCAATAAAGCAGTCAATTGGACAGATCAGTATAAGCTCGATGATGGATTGGAACAAACTTTGCAGTGGAAAGACACGCTTGGAATTTTTTGAAAATTCCAACGCATGTCGTTAATTGATGATGATTAATTTATAGCGTTTCCTGATTGCATTAATGACGTTTATATCATTTAAATCATTAACCATTAATTATAAAGGACGAAGTACATTTTTGTGGATAATCTAAACTTAAAAACTGTTCAAGGTTTTGGAGATGAGTGGAGTAAGTTTAACCAATCTTCATTGACTGAACAAGAATTACAGCAACTTTGCTCCCGATATTTCAAGATTTTCCCTTGGGAATCTTTACCAGATAAACCGATAGGATTTGATTTGGGTTGTGGGAGTGTCCATTGGAGAAAAGTTGTCTCAGCAGACAAAGTCAATATTTTGCACTGCATTGATACCAGTGAATATAGGGTTTCCCGATTGCGTCAGGTACAAGTCCCCTCCTTAATTAAGGGATTTAGAGGAGGTTGTACTTTATCCAATCGGGAAACGCTATAGCTCATAAATATTTTTCTTTGGAAGAAGGTGTAAAACATTATAACAAAATTTATCAGCCATTAGAGAAGTGGAAAAGTTATGAAACCTAAAATACTCTTTCTGACTAAATATGGACAAAAAGGGGCTAGTAGCCGTTATCGTTCGATACAATATATTTCTTATTTAGAATCACAAGGTTTTAATTGTATTGTTTCCCCATTGTTTGACGATGGTTATTTGACCAATTTATATACTCTAAAAAGAAGAAAATTGATTGATTTAGTCAGTGCGTTCATTCGTAGAATTCATATATTGTTTACTCGATTACAATTTAATTTAGTTGTATTAGAAAAAGAATTAATTCCTTATATACCGGCTTTCTTAGAAAGATTATTAAATTGCAAAGTACCTTACATAGTAGATTATGACGATGCCATTTTTCATAATTATAATTGTCATCCTAACCCAATAGTGCGCTATATTCTTGGCGATAAAATCGCAAAGGTGATGCAATATGCACAATTGGTTATTGTAGGTAATCAATATCTCGCTGAATACGCTCAACGCTCAGGGGCTAAAGCGATTGAAATTATTCCAACTGTTGTTGATTTAACACGGTATTCTAGCAAAAAGAATAGAAAAAATAATTTATTTACAATTGGTTGGATTGGTTCACTCACAACGTATCGGCATATTGAAACGATTAAACCAGTACTAGAACAATTTTGTATCAAGACTAATAGTAAAATTTTATTAATAGGTGCTTGCCAAACAGCATTGAATGAAGATTGGATAGATTTGCGAACTTGGCAAGCAAATAAAGAAGTGGATTATCTCCAAGAATGTGATGTTGGTATTATGCCTCTGATAGATGAACCTTTTGAACGTGGTAAATGTGGTTTAAAACTGATTCAATATATGGCTTGTAGTCTCCCAGTTATTGCTTCGCCAGTGGGTGTCAATTCTGACATAGTTGAACATGATAAAAATGGTTATTTAGTGTCTACTGCTGAAGAATGGAAAAATGCTTTGACTACCTTACAAAATGATAAATCATTATGTCTTCGGATGGGAAAACAGGGTCGTAAAAAAGTTGAAGCACATTATTGTTTACAAGTAATAGCACCACGTTTAACCCATTTATTTCAAAAAATTATTGAAGAAAAAATATGAGTATTCAGTTAACTAAACAATTTGTTGCCTTTTTCCTCATCTTACTTGGAATAACTGCTCTCTCAATATTGGCTATTTTAGGTATAGAAACAGCTGGACACCATATTCCACAAAAAGATTTAATCACCGATTACTTCATGGCTTTAACGTGGGCAATCATATTGAGTTTTAGTATATTATTGTGGCCTATTCCAACACGACACAAACGCGCTTTGGAAATTGTTTGGATCGCTAAGATTTTTGTGACGCTTGGTATCATGCTGTTTTACGAATATAACTATGGTTTAGATGCTTACTATTATTTTTATTCAGCTAAAACAGGTGATTTTGCATGGCAAAATTTTGAGTTTGGTGTCGGAACACCTAACATGATCAATTTAGCAAGATTGCATCAATATTTTCTAGCAGATTCCTACCATGCTTTAAAAGTTACTTCTGCGATGATAGGGATGATTGCCATCTATATTTTTTACCGTGCTGCTGTATTATTTCTAAAGTCTGATGATCTTAGATTTTTTTATATTTTAGCTTTGTATCCAAGTATATTATTTTGGTCATCTATTCTTGGAAAAGACCCACTTATGTTTATAGGAATAGCACTTTATGTTTATGGTGTCGTTGGATGGGGAAAATCGGGAAAGGGACAATACATATTATGGGGAGCTTTGGGTGTATGGATAGCTTCATTTATTCGACTTTGGTATGCGCCTATTCTATTAGCACCATTAGCGGTGTTTTTTATATTAGGGACAAAAAATATCTTCGCAAAAATAGTGTTTATTGGGATCGTAGCTGTTGCTTTTCTGTTTTCTTTTAGTCTTTTTGCAGAGCGATTCTCAATAGAAACAACCCAAGATTTAGTTGCAGCGACTAATACAATCTCAAGTAGCTGGACGCATGGTGGCTCTGGACAAGAAATCAGTGGCGGCGTTACTAGCGTGAGTAGCATGTTAGCTTTTGCACCGATTGGTAGTTTTACGGCCTTATTTCGACCTTTACCTGGTGAAGTTTTAAATGCTTTTGGTTTATTATCCGGGTTAGAAAATTTTATTTTATTATGGTTAACCTTTCTAGCAATTAAACGAAGTCGCTTAAAAGATTTAAAAGAACCTTTGGTGTTATGGGCTATAGTGTTAGTTATGAGTTGGTCTGTTATTTATGGGTTTGTTTCATTTCAAAATTTAGGTTCGGCAGCTCGTTTCAAGCTACAAATTTTGCCAGTTTTGTTAGGGCTGATACTTTATCTTTCCAGACATCGAAATAAATTTTATCCTCCTCATCGTAACTGTTGAAACAAATATATTCTCGTATGTAAAGGACTATAACAAACAATAATATTTAGAAAACTAATAGGCTAAATCTATGTGTGGTATTACAGGTTTTATTTCACAAACAGGGATGTCTATTGAGACACTGAACAATATACTATTCAAAATGAGTGACACTTTAGCACATCGTGGCCCTAATGACCAAGTTGATAGTTGGTTACGAGGCCCCTTAAAAGAATGGGCTGAAAATTTATTAGCTAAAAAACGGTTAAAAGAGGAAGGGTTTTTACAGGCTAATCTAATTCAGAAAAAATGGGAAGAACATTTGTCTGGTAAACGTAATTGGCAATATTATTTATGGAATGTATTAATGTTTGAAGCATGGTTAGAACAACAATGAAAATTCTATTATTTGCTAATACCGATTGGTATCTTTATAATTTTCGCTTGCCTTTAGCTAAATATTTAAGAGAAAAAGGTTTAGAGGTGATATTAGTTTCATCTGATGGCCCTTATGGTCATTACTTTGAAGAAAATGGTTTTCGTTGGATACCAATTCCAATGAATCGTCGAAGTCTCAATCCTTGGACTGAAATCAAACTACTTTTTTATCTTACCAAACTCTATATTAAAGAAAAACCCGATTTAGTACACCATTTTACGATTAAATGTGTTGTTTACGGTTCCTTAGCTGCACAGTTTGCGGGTATCAAATCGCGGATTAATGCCATCACTGGATTAGGACATGTATTTACTACAAAAACTTTTAGAACAAAATTGCTTCGTCCCTTTGTCAGTTATCTACTCCGTTTTACACTACAAGGCACTCAAAGCCGTCTTATTTTACAAAATCCAGATGATGTCCATACTATTATGCAAGCCCATTTAGCTTTATCCAAACATATACGGCTCATTTGTGGTTCTGGTGTTGATACTAAACGATTTCAGCCTTTTTTTATCCCTAAAAAAATACCCAAAATATTTAAAGTATTGTTAGCGACTCGTTTACTTTGGGAAAAAGGAGTGGGTGAATATGTGGAAGCTGCGAGAATATTAAACCATAACCAAACAGTTAAATTTTTTTTAGCAGGTTCTCCCGATCCGGGCAATCCCGCTTCTGTGTCATTAGAACAAATTATGGCATGGGAACGTGAAGGAATTATTACTGTTTTAGGTCATCTTGATAATATGGAATTATTTCTAAAACAGGTAGATTTAGCCGTTTTACCTAGCTATCGAGAAGGTGTTCCTCGTAGTCTCTTAGAAGCAGCAGCTTGTGGCTTACCAATAGTGACTACTGATGCACCAGGTTGTCGTGAAGTCGTGGCAAATGGTATTAATGGTTTGTTAGTTCCTTGTAAAGATTCCACAGTATTAGCTGAGGCTATTCAATATATGATGGAGCATCCACAAGAACGAAAACGTATGGGAGTTGCTAGTAGAAATAAGGTATTAGCAGAATTTGACCAGAAAATCATCTTTAAAAAAACTTTTAGAGTTTACAAAGAATTATTACCTTTAATGGAATAAAGTATTTTTTTATTGATTAAGTCCTTGCAAAAAGTCACAATTTTAAGATAAAATCATTGCACTAAATACTAAAAATAGAATGCGATGAAAAGAGAACTTTATACACAATTGATTAAGTGGAAAGACTCCGCTATTAGAAAACCACTACTATTACAAGGTGCAAGGCAAGTTGGAAAGAGTTATCTTCTTGAGCGATTTGGAAAAAATGAATTTCCAAACTTTTTTTTGTTTAATTTTGAACAAACACCACAACTTGCGAAGATTTTTCAGGCTGATCTTGTACCAAAACGAATTATTCGGGAATTATCGTTAGTCGTTGGAAAAACCATCATCCCTGAAAAGGATTTGGTTATTTTTGATGAGATACAGGAATGTCCCAAAGCACTGACTAGCTTAAAATATTTCAATGAAGAAATGAGTGAATTAGCATTGTGTTGTGCGGGTTCCCTGCTTGGGGTTAAACTTTCTTCGGAATCTTTTCCAGTGGGTAAGGTTAATTTTCTTCATCTATACCCAATGACATTTCGTGAATTTTTACAAACCTTGGGTAAACCTAAGCTTATTGAAAGTCTAGCGGATATTGCAAACCCACTTCCTGAAATTGCCCATGACATGCTGTGGAAACTTTTAATGGAATATTTTATAACAGGTGGTTTACCCCAAATTGTTAAAGAATATGTACCATTACGAAACACACCGGTTGAAGCGCGTAAAAATACGCGAAAACTCCAACAAGAATTATTAGCAAGCTATTATAAAGATTTTGCTAAACACGCTGGCGCAACAAACTCAGTGCATATTGTGGCTGTCTTGGAAAATATCCCCATGCAGCTTGTCCACAACCAAAATGGTTCAGTGAAACGATATATTTTTAAGGACGTGATCCCAGGGAAAAAGAGCTTTGCTGATTTACAATGCCCTATTGATTGGCTAGAACAGGCAGGACTTGCTATTAAGGTTAAGGTGTGCAACCGATCTGAACTACCTCTAGAAAGCTTTTGTAAACCTAATATGTTTAAGCTTTTTGTTTTTGATGTAGGCTTGTTAGGTTGTATGCTCAATCTACCGGTGGAAGCAATAGCTGATGAAAATTATGGAATAACAAAGGGTTATTTTGCTGAAAACTTTGTTGCTCAAGAGCTTATGGCAGCAGATGCACAAAGGCTTTATTCTTGGACAGAACGCAATTCGCAAATAGAATTTTTGATAAATCAAGGTAGCAAGATCATACCGCTTGAAGTCAAGGCTGGAATACGCACTCAAGCAAAGAGCCTACAGCAGTATATCCAAAAATATTCACCGGAGGAGGCAATCATTCTGTCTAGAAAAAACACAGATTGGAAGAAAGACAGTGTTGTCAAGTATGTACCACTTTATATGGCTGGAAGTTTATAGCAAAATTCATTTGCGTAAATTGGAATTTTCATTAAGGAAAACGGATTACAGCAAGGTGGGATACAGAATATAATTGTATTTTTTTTGGTTTAAAAGAAGGGAAAAAAGCTGAGAGTAAAAGTAGGCCAACATGTACTCCCAATCAACGATTTTTCAATCGCGCCTACTATGATGAAAAAAGTTTTTTGTTAGAAAAAAGAAAAACACATCGTTTTAAACCACTCTTAAAAAAACCTTTCAAAACGCTTCCAAAGAGGTTTTTTAAAAAACGATTCAATAATAGAATCATCTTTTGAAAATCTTTCCATATCACCATCATTGTTGTCAGATGAACGACAAACAGACCAACAAATCCCCAAAACATAACGTTTTCCGAGATACCTCCATATAACCCTATCAAACCCGTTAAAGCGAACACAGCGGCTAAACCTAGCATTATTGATAAAGTTTGAAAAACTGTGAAGCCTTTTTCCAAGAGGAAATAGTGTAAATGTTCCCGATCTGCTTTAAAAGGAGAACGTCCATTTAATATGCGCCGTACCATAATGCTAACGGTATCCATGAGCGGCAAGGCTAAAATCCAAAGTGCGGTTACTGGAGTAATCACACGTTGTTCGCCTTGAGATAATTCAATCAAAAACCAGGCGAGCATAAACCCTAAAAACATGCTGCCTGCATCGCCCATAAAAACGAGAGCGCGGGGTTGCCAAGGAAAACGCATATTGAAACCAAGAAAACCAATGACGACAGCAATGAGCAACAGCAATAAGCACAATTCCTTATTAAATCCAGCTAGCCAAGTTGTCAAAGCCAAGGTAAGAAGGGCAACCAGTACCAATCCACCTGCTAATCCATCTATGCCATCAGACATATTAAGTGCATTGATAACCCCAACGATAGAAAAAATGGTTAAGGGTAACGCGAACATTCCCAATTCCACATTATTGGGCGAGAATCCAATCGCTCCGAAGTCATATAAAACAGTGCCACCACCAATACTCACCAACAAAGCAGCAATCATTTCTGCGACAAATCGTTCTCGATGAGATAATTCACGAAAATCATCAAAAATACCAACAATGATTAAAATAGCTGCACCGGCAAAAAGACTCCGCAATCCTGATAACGGTTGTTCAACCAACAACACCGTCAAAAGAAAACCACAAAACATGGCGATGCCGCCAATCAGAGGAATTTTGTTTTGATGGTGTTTGCGATTTGTTGGACTGTCCACTAAGCCAATCTTTATTGCAAGTGATTGTAAAATAAACAAAAGATTGGCGGTTACAGAAAATGCTAAAAGAAAGCTCGTTAAATAATAAAGCATGATTTTTTACTCCTTGAAAAATAATAATTATTTCAATATATGCAAAAACCATACCTATATAAGAAACTTCATGCCAATTATAAGAGTTATAATGAGGAATCCAAACTTTAGCTCGACAAAAAGCTCAAGATAAATCTTGAACTCCAGCTATAGCATTTCCTGATTAAATGAAGTACAAGCTATAGTTTTTTAGATAAATAACTTCACAAAACCTGCCAGGTTTCCAAAACCTGGCAGGTTTGAACGAGAAATTATTTTTATGAACATCTATATATCATGTTATTTCTGGAATTTCGCTGCGCGGATTTGTTATCGTTCTCAAGTTTTACTCTTCAAACATTTATTCTTTCCTCAAAATAATCCATCCCTCAAATCCCACTGTTTTTTATGAGTTGGCACGACTTTTGTGTATTTAATTATCAGCTAATTAAGTTCAGTGGATTATGCCTAAATTTCCATACTGTTTTCAACCTGTTATATCTGTTTTTTCTAATTTCAGTTAAATAAAAATTATTTATTGACAATTCAAAATTAATATACTATAAATAAAATTAAAATGAAATAAAATATTAATTTTTGATAAGTATTTTTTATTATCAATGTGTTAATAATCAACAAAGTTGTTTCTAATTCAAACATTAATCATTATTTTGTGAATGATGGGGAGGTGATATTTTTTTCTGTTAATTCCCTGGGTAGTTTTACGTATAAGGTTATTAAAATGAAGATATTTATAAGACTAACATTTATATTTATTTTAGGGTGCAACACCGCATTAGCCAATATTAAAGGAGAAGAAGGTAAGCCACTAGGGCCTTTTCGTTTATTTTCTGAACTTGGAATCGCTTTTAAATATGATGATAATATTTTGCGACAACCTGATAATGAAATGGGTTCTGCTATTACTGTAATGACACCTTTAGCTAAGTTGAAACGACAGCAACGTGGGCAAGTATATAAATTATTAATGCGGAGTGAGATGGGACGTTATACCAGCAGTCCTGTAGATGATTATGATGATTGGTTATTATTGGGAGAAGCTGACTGGCAATTGACTCGTCGAGCTAATTTGAAGTTGAGTGGTGATTATCGTCAGGAACATGATGCTCGTGGCACAACGGATCGGGCTGATACTAGCACACCTCGTGAATGGCATGCCACTGCTCTAAAAGGTAAGTTTAATTATGGTCGAAAAACAGCAAGAGGTCGCATTGAAGCAGAATTAGGACATGTTATTAGACGCTATGAAAATTCTGTGTTAGATGATACAAATGAAACTCAAATGGTTGCTAGATTTGTTTATCGAACTTTACCCAGATTACGCTTGTTTTTTGAAGCAAGTCATACGATAACAGATTATCAATTTGCGGCTTCTACTCAAGATAATAAAATAAATAATTATTCGATTGGAGCAAAGTGGAAGACAAGTGCTAAAACTTCCGGTTTGTTGAAAGTAGGATATTTGAAAAAAGAGTTTACCTCAATAGAACGTGAAGATTTTTTCGGAGTCAATTGGGAACTTGCTATGCGATGGATAGCTTTCAGAGGTTCAACAATAAATATTTCTACTGGAAAATATGTCAACAATTCGACAGGGATAGGAGATTATATCTCAACTCGATATTTTGCGGTAACGTGGACACATTTGTGGAAGCCACGTCTTTCTACAAGCGTCAATTTCTACAATGCCCAAAATGATTTTGGTGGAAATGTTAGACAAATACCACGCTTTGATGATATCAATAAATTAAATTTCTCGATCAATTATAATTGGCATAAATGGCTTACTTTAAAAGTAGGTGTCAATTTAACTCAAAGAGATTCTACTATTAACAGTAGCGACTTTGACCAAATTGTTTGGTTCTTAGGAATACAGGCAAGATTTTAAATTATATATGTTCCTAATTAGGAAATTTTTTATTCATGGATAAAGTTATGAAAAATTTGTATAGCATTTTGTTTTTAGCTTTTTTTCTTACATTATTAAGTGGTTGTGTTTCGTCATCTCAATTTTTTGATGCTGATCCTTTTTTTAATCATAGCAACATTGATAAAAAAGTTCAGAAAGAATCGCAACCAAATAATGGGAAACAAGCCAATAAACATGACAATAAAAAACAGCAACAGCGTGATAATGAGCGACAGCAAACTAAACAAAAACAACGTGAAAAGCCATTACAAACTGTCAAACAAAAACAGCACGCGAATAAAGAGCAACGACGTAAAGTTTCCATTCCAGAGGCTATATTATCAAGTTATCGCCTTGGTGCTGGCGATCTCGTGAGTATCAAAGTATTTGGGGAAAGTGACCTTAGCCTGGTCACACATTTGAGTGAGACTGGTACTGTTTCTTATCCTTTTTTAGGTGAATTGCGGTTATCTGGTTTAACCATAAATAAAGTAGAAAAATTAATTGTTTCTGGACTTAAGGGTGATTATTTAATTAATCCAAAAGTGACAGTGACTATTTTGGAATATCGCAAAATCTTCGTCAATGGAGAAATCAAAAATGCGGGGGGGTATGCTTTTGTACCAGGACTTACAGTTGAAAAAGCGATTTCTTTAGCAGGTGGTTTTACTGTAGCGGCTTCACGCGATGAAATTACTATTGTCCGTAATGCAACCCCTCAATCAGCCTTACTAAAAACTGCTGTGCGGCCTGGAGATATTATTATCATAAAAGGATATCAACAATTCTTTGTTAAAGGTGAAGTTAAAAATCCAGGGGGTTATGCATTTTTACCAGATTTGACGGTGGAAAAAGCGATTACTTTGGCAGGTGGAGTGACTCAGTTTGCGGCAGGCAGCTTGTTTGGCAATAATATTTTTATTCTCCACGATGGTGAAAAAAAGGCGCAATCCGCCACTCCTAATACATCTGTTTCCCCAGGGGATGTCATTACCGTTAAAGAAAGCTTTTTTTAAGAAGGAAAAATCATTATGAAAATATCGACATTTAAAAAAGAAGTATTACCAAATCAGACAACAGAAAATGAAATGGACTTGCGTACCTATTGGAATACTTTCAATAAGTATAAGTGGCAAGTCATTTTGCTGACACTATTGATTGGTTTATTGACGACTTTAATGACTTTTTCATTACAACCTGTTTATCGTTCTATGGCTACACTGCTTATAGAACTTGAACAACCTAAAGTGATTTCTATTGAAGAGGTTTATGGATTGAATTCATTTAGTAGAGATTATTATCAAACTCAGGTAGAAATCCTTAAATCTCGAAGATTAGCCGAAAAAGTTGTCGATGAACTCAATTTAGTTGCTCATAAAGCTTATGCGCCAAAATCACAGCAAGGAAATTTTTATCTTGATTGGCAACAATGGATTCCTAGCACGTGGTTTCCCACTAAAAATCTTCCTCAAGCACCGCCTACAATAGAACAAAGGCGCAAGGAGATTGTTAACACGGTTATGACACATTTAAGTATTGTGCCAGTGCGTAACAGTCAATTAGTCAAATTGAGTTTTGAATCTTATCATGCTCAATTAGCAGCGAAAGTACCTAATACTTTAGCTGAATTATATGTAGATAGTGATCTTGAAGCTAAATTGGAAATGACTCATAGAGCAACTTCTTGGTTGACAAAGCGCATAGAAGGATTACGGCATAAATTGAGAAATTCTGAACAAGCGTTGCAGGCTTATCTGGAACGTGAAAATCTTGTTAATGTTGTTGGTGTTAAAAGCATATCAACGAGAAAAATCGAAGAAACCACTTCCAGTTTGGTTAAAGCGCATCAACGACTTGCTGAAACTGAAAGTATATATATACAAGTACGTGCACTGAAAGGAAAGCCCACAAGAGCGTTTGAGTCTATTCCAGCAGTTCTCAATCACTCATTAGTACAAAACTTGAAAGCCGTAGAACTAGAAACAGAAAGTAAAGTATCTGAATACAGTAAGCGTTATGGAACCAAACATCCCAAAATGGTCGCCGCTCGAACCGAATTGAAAACAGCACAACGCAATACAGCAAGACAAATTCAGCGGGTTGTCGAAGGAATTACCAAAGAATATGAAGTTGCTTTTGCTAATGTTAATGTACTTAAACGTTCTATAAAACAACAAGAGCAACAAATTCAAAGCATTAACCGTAAAGAATACCAACTAGGAGTATTGGAAAGAGATGTTGAAGTTAATCGTCAATTGTATGATTTATTTCTAACGCGTTTTAAGGAAACAGATGCTTCGCAAGACGTACAAGCATTACAGTCAACAGTAGGACGGTTAATCGATTTGGCATTAGTGGCGACTGTGCCTTATAAACCTCAGAAGAAACGTATCGTGATGATCAGTTTAGTTTTAGGTTTTCTATTTTCAACCATGTTGGCATTTCTGTTGGAATATCTTGATAACACCATTAAAAACGCTGAAGATGTGGAACAAAAATTAGGCTTATCCTTATTAGGATCATTACCCAAAGTCAAGATTCGCAAAAAACAAAAATTTCAGCCTCAATTAATGTTTTTAGGGGAACAAAAATCTCACTTTGCCGAATCTGTCCGTACTATTCGTACAGGGATTATGTTATCTAGTCTGGATGTCCCCCATAAAATAATCGTTGTCACTTCATCAAGTATCGGCGATGGAAAAACAACCTTTGCTATCAACCAAGCCTTAGCACTGGGACAAATGAAGAAAACGTTGCTCAT
This sequence comes from Candidatus Parabeggiatoa sp. HSG14, assembly GCA_030378085.1. Classification (GTDB taxonomy): domain Bacteria; phylum Pseudomonadota; class Gammaproteobacteria; order Beggiatoales; family Beggiatoaceae; genus Parabeggiatoa. The sequence continues at coordinate 13,564 of JAUCGK010000019.1, read as the reverse complement.
TGATGCAGATATGCGTCGTCCTAGCGTTGCTAAAGCTTTTAATTTGGATCCGAAATCTCCAGGCTTATCAGAACTGATGATAGGTACACGGGAATTTGCTGAATGTTGCCATCATATAGAGGAAGAAGGGGGAAACAAAATTGAAGAAAAAAAGGTGACTCTTGATGTGCTACCAAGCGGTACTATTCCACCTAATCCGTTAGAATTACTTTCGTCACAACGGTTTAAGGAGTTTTTGGCTAAGTTAGAACAAGAATATGAATACATTGTCATTGACAGTACGCCCACATTGGCAGTCAGTGATGCACTGATGCTTTCTAAGTATGCCAGTACAGTGGTATATGTCGTCAAGGCGGATGCTACCCCTTACCAAATTGTGCAGGAAGGGCTAAAACGCTTACATCAAGTAGAAGCACCAATACAAGGTGTTGTTTTAAATCAAGTGAATGTCAAGAAACTCTCGCGGTATTACTATAATAAATATGGGTATTATCATGGGTATTACAGCGGATATGGGGACTATGGTTATTCACAGTCTTGAAATGGAGTTCAAAGCTTCAGCTTTGAAAGTGTCCAAAAGCTAAAGCTTTGGACTCCAAAAACAATAAAAACAATAAAAACAATTCCAAAAACACTATTATGATTGACTTACATTGTCACTTCTTACCCAATATAGATGATGGCCCTTCTAATATAGGGGATTCTCTGAAATTGGCGCGTATGGCTTGTGCGTATGGAATCCAAAAATCTATTGTAACTCCCCATATTTGTCCTGGATGTTATGAAAATAATATCATGACTATTCAACCCGCTTTCACTGTCTTTAAACATGCGTTACAACAAAATCATATTCCACTCCAAGTAGGAATGGCTGCAGAAGTGAGGATTGGTTTTGAAATTATAGAAATGATAGAAAAAAATTTGATTCCTTTTTTAGGGCGTTTGGAAGGTTATCATATTTTATTATTAGAAATGCCTTATAGTCATATTCCGCCTGGCAGTGACAAAATGGTGAATTGGTTATTAGAGAAAAAAATTCGCCCCATGATTGCACACCCAGAAAAAAATGGCGATGTCTTGCGAAATCTGGAAAAAATTTACCCCTTTATTGAACAAGGCTGTTTATTACAAATAACAGCAAGTTCAATAACCGGACGTTTAGGATCACAATTACAACAACGCGCCCAACAAATGTTAGAAAAAGGATGGGTAAATGTCATTGCGTCAGATGCTCATAATATAAAATATCGCCCACCTGATTTAGAAAGTGGATACCTAGCTGCCGCAAAGATTATTGGAGAAAGTGCAGCCTATAGATTAGTACATGAAACTCCTGAACAGATTACCTTAGAGAAATTTATAGACATTCAGAAAACTAAACAACCACCCACTAAAGACGGGTGGGTTAGAGAGTTTGGGGGGCTAAAATCCCTAATACCCGCTTAAGCGGGTAGATGTCCCATTGATTTCATAGCGTTTTCCGATTGCATTAAGTACAAATTTCCTTCTTAATTAGAAGGGACTTGGGGGAGATGGTATAGCGTTTTCCGATTGTATAGAGTACAACCTCCCCTAAATCCCTTAATTAAAGAGGGGACTTGTACCAGACGCAATTGGGAAACGCTATATCATCATTATTCCAATCCACTTCATTTCAACAGGTTTATTCTCAATAATGAAAATTTTTTTACATTCATTTCTCATTCTTACTCTTTCTTTTTCCTTACTTGGACTATTTACAGGCTGTGGTAGTAAATTCCATCATCAAAAATTTTATGTTTTTGGTACATTGGTAGAGGTTAGCTTATGGGGAGTTTCAGAGCAAAAAGCGAGTGAAGCGATTAATGTGATTACTCAGGATTTTCAAACAATGCATCGTCATTGGCACGCTTGGCAGCCTAGCCCATTAACAGAACTAAATCAAGCAATCGCTGCTGGAGAAGCTCACACCATTCAAGAACCTTCTTTATTGCTATTATTGAAAAAAGCAAAACGTTTTTATAATCAAAGTGATGGCTTGTTTAATCCAACAATTGGGCAACTTATTGGCTTGTGGGGATTTCATAATGAGGATTTAACGAGTCATCGCTCACTACCATCATCTGAAAAAATTGCTGAGTTAGTTACGCTTTCACCTGGCATGGATGATATTGAAATTGAGGATAATCGCATTTCTTCACGCAATCCGGCAGTACAATTTGATTTTGGTGCTTTTGCTAAAGGTTATGCAGTTGATTTAGCTGTCAAAAAATTACGCGAATTGGGCATACAAAACGCGATTGTCAATGCAGGCGGTAATTTAAAAGCAATGGGTAAAAAGGGAGATAAACCTTGGTTGATAGGCATTCGTCATCCCAGTGGAAAAGGCGTTTTAGCAGCGGTTGCGTTGAATGAAGAAGAAAGTGTGATTACTTCTGGTAATTATGAACGGTTTTTTGAATATGAGGGAGTGCGTTATTCACATATTATTGATCCTCGTAAGGGAAAGCCAGTACGAGGATTAACTTCAGTGACAGTGATAAATCGTAGCGGCGCACTCGCTGATGCTGCTTCAACAGCTTTGACGGTAGCAGGTTTGCAAGATTGGCATCGTATTGCGCGACAAATGAACATTAAATATGTCATGTTGGTGGATGAAAAGGGAACAATTTATATGAATCCTACAATGGAAATGCGCGTGCAATTGCCTGCTCATGAAAAATCTAAAGTTGTAATAAGTGAGCCGCTGTAATTTTTTTTGCTAAAATCGCCTTTTTTTATTTCTAATCTTTACTCACAAGTCTCATAGGTGTTCGGGATTTTTATCGTTCCCAAATTTTATTTGGGAACGTACTGCCCAGAAGCTTTGCTTCGACAAGATTGTTTCGTTGAGGTTTTCTGGGGTTGAACGGCTCTGCTCGCTTTTCTCGAAGCGAAGCTTCTTGGGCAGTGCGTTCCTAAATAAAATTTAGGAACGATAATAAATTTAATAAAACTAATAACTTAATAAAATCCCGAACACCTATGTCACAAGTCCATAGTTTTTTGGAGTTTATCGCTTTGGACTCCATTTTTTTCTACTGACGAATTTTATAGCCAATATGTAATAGCCATAAACACCATGTACTGACAATTGCCAGAAATAGGCTAACAATGACTAAACTGAAGACAATATTAATCTCCGATATTCCAAAAAAGCCATAACGAAATCCGTCTATCATATAAAAGAAAGGATTGTAGTAGGATAAGGATTCCCAAAACGGAGGTAAAGTATCTATCCTATAAAATACGCCACTTAAAAATGTTAAGGGTACGATAAGAAAATTTTGAAAAGCAGAAATATGATCCCATTTGTCAGCCCATAGCGAAGCAACTAAGCCCAATGTACCCAAAACCGCACTCCCTAACACAGAAAAAACGATCAATGTCCAAAAATGAGAAACGGGTAACACAGCAAACCAAAGTGCCGCTATCCACACACCTACGCCTACCAACAACCCCCGTAGTACAGAAGCAGTGACATAAGCAAGGAAAAATTCCAAACTTGATAAGGGAGGTAGCAGTAGAAAAGTAATACTCCCTGTCATTTTAGACTGAAACAAGCTAGATGAAGTATTGGCAAAGGCATTTTGAATAATAGACATCATCATTAAGCCAGGGATAAGAAAAGCAGTATAGCTGATACCTTCATAGACTTCGATATGTTCTGATAATACCGAAGTAAATACTAATAAATAGAGTAGTATTGTGACAACGGGCGCAAAAATAGTCTGGGTAAAAACTTTCATAAAACGCCAAACTTCTTTGCCAAATAAAGTATATAAGCCGTACCAATTCATTATGTTTATCCTTTTCTTGTGTAAAGTATATTTCGTAGGGTGGGTAGAGTGGGAGCGAAACCCACCATTTTCAAGGATTCGGTGGGTTAGGGGTCATTTTGTGCCTGAACTAATCAGGATTTTTCGAGTTCATTGGTACAAATGACTTCTTGGAGAAACCTCCGAATTTTGGCAAATATCGAAGATTTGGGATAGAATTTGGATAACAACTTTACCAAAATAAATCTTGGACTCCAAATAAAAAAAGCCCCAAGTCTTTCGACTTAGGGCTTTTTGGAAGTGATAGATTTAGCGTTTCCTTTAGAAAGCTTTATCCTAATCTAACTATTATTGTCCGTAGAATTGATTTCCAGTACCTTGGATAGGATTGTTTGCACTAGCAATACCATCAGATGTTCCACCAGTGCGAGTTGCTGTCCAACATCCACTAAATTTAGTATTACCATATGTGCCAGACAAACTACCATTTTCTCCCATTGTACCAGTCCAGATGACTGCGGGATTCATAATTTCATCTGCCATTGTTATATCACAACCCTCTTGGGACCATGAACCGCCATTTGACCACCCATTTATATCCCATGTCAAGTCCTCGTTATAAGTATTTGTACTCATAATATCGGGACGACCATCACAATTGTGATCCACACCTAGTGACCAAGTACCCACTATGGAAGGACATGTTGCTACTTCTGGGAGACAAGCCGCAATCCCTTCTATATCAGTATAGACAGTCTCTTCACCAGAGTTCGTTTCACAAGTTTCTAAATCCACCTGTGCTATAAATTGACGACGATTATCATGATAACCAACTATTAATGTGTCATCGCTCAACACTTCAAGAGCTTCAATTTCAGGGGCTTGAATGTCGTTGCAAACATTCCAATCCACTGGTGAACCGACACTGTATTTGCCGATATGATGGGCAGCATTAGCATCACTACCTGCATCTGGATCAGCTCCGTCATGATCGTTATAGGCAAAGTAGAGGGTATCACCGGCATTATTCCAGGTCAAATCTTCAACTTCAAATCCACCCGGATTAGAAACAACTGTTGAACAAGTTCCATCAATGATTTGAACTAATCCTTTATCTTGTGACCATCCCCATAAGCTGCCGTCTGAAGGATTGAAAGAAATTCCATCAAGCTCATTACAACCTGTTGGTTTTTCAGACAAGATATCACCGTTGTCCATATCTATGGTATAGAGGTGACCCGGTTTGTTTGTGTCACTCCCTGATGCACCATAAAGTTGTTGATCTAGAGAAACATCTAAGGCTTCAATGTCATGATTAGCCAATAACGGTCCCAATGGTTCTAAACCACCCGCTGCACTATACCGCAATAATTGTGAGTCACTTAAGCCTTTATCGTGGACACCGTAAATATAGTCACAAGCTTTGCTGGTTGGTTCATCTGGCATGTTACAAGTTTCAGGCACTGTAATCTCAATGGAGTCCCCATTTTTACCTGTTGAGGAGGTATCGCCTGAAACGTTGAGATGTACTTGACTGGAATAAGTACCAGCATTCAATGTGAATGATGCTTCGTAACCAAGAAGTTCTTCGTCAACCTCAACCCATGCAAAATCACCACTACTGCCGTCAACTACTTTTTTGCCGTCAATCCTAACCCAAGCATTATCTGCTGATTTATCTGGTGAGTGATTGCCTTCTCTGAGTACGAGAACATACATGATATTCTTGTTACAATCATAGCGTGCGTAAAGATTTGACAAGTTTTCTTTGCCATTCCCTTCACAATTTCCGTCTTCACCAATACTACCGGCGGTGCACATTCTCGCCGCTAAATCCGTTTCCAAATTCCACTCTGAGGAATTACCATCTACAACCGCAACACCAGGTACTGGGTTAACGGGAATTGTAACATTGACACCTTTTGGTTTTGGTGCGGCATTTATAGCTGTAGCAGACAAAAACAACACCGAAAAGATTGCACCTGCTAATTTAGTATTACGCATCATTACTACCTCCTCTTAACAAAAATTATGGAAAATTTTTTAAAGTCTTAAAATATTTGGAGTTAACTTTACAGCTACTTCTATGGATTTTTTTATATTGTTTATAAGAAATATTTTGGAGTTAACTCTTCAAAAATTCTGGAAAATTCTGAAAGTTTTATATTTTTTGGATTTATAAAATTTAGTTTATAAAAATTTGTGTGGTTTTCCCTAATTAAGAAGCTAAAATCATGCCAATATATTAAGTGATTGATTTTGAAGAAAAAATGAAAAATACACTAAATCTGAAACAATCATTTTTCTTAAATTGCTTTGCAAAATGAAAAAATGAGGGTTAAATTGCAAATTCATTATTTTTTGATACTACTATAAATAATTATTATACTTTAACTTTAACCTTAACCTTAATATTTATTTTTTACGGGTTAAACTCATAAAAACTTCTTCTAACCCTGGTTCTTCAGTGTGTAAATCGGAAAAATGAATATTGGCAGCACGTAAGCTTTCTAGGATTGTACCAATTGGATCATTATCACGATGTAAACGTAGGATTAATTCACCATCAGTGAAAGACTGTATTTTGTCTTGTAACGCAATTGGAATTTGTGCGTTAGGCTGGGTTAGTGTTAGGCGTAATAGGCGGAAAGGATAATGGGATAATAAAGCCGATTTGCTGTCGAGAGCAACTAATTGTCCTTGATTTAAAATAGCAATTTGTTCACAAAGGTTTTCGGCTTCTTCAATATAGTGGGTGGTTAAAACAATAGTGTGACCATTTTGATGCAGACGGTTGGCAAATACCCACAATGCTTTGCGTAATTCGACATCTACGCCAGCGGTGGGTTCATCAAGAACAACGACAGACGGTTTATGTACCAAAGCTTGGGCAATTAATACTCGCCTTCTCATACCACCCGATAGTTCTTGCGAGTTGGTATTGGCTTTATCGCTAAGGTTTAAGATATGTAATAATTCTTCAATCCAGGGTTGGTTTTTCTGTCCAAGTCCAAAATAACCCGATTGTAGTCGGAGTATTTCACTGACGGTGAAAAAGGGATCAATGGCAAGTTCTTGAGGGACAACACCCAGCGAGTGTCGCGCTTGTCGCCATTGATGACGCACATCGTTGCCTAAGATATGTACCGTTCCTTGCGTGGCACGAACTAATCCCGCCATGATATTGATTAAGGTAGATTTTCCGGCACCATTAGGACCAAGCAAACCAAAAAAACTGCCCCTGGGGATTTCAAAATCTACCCCCCGGAGGGCATGTAAGTTGCCATAGTGTTTATGTACCTGTGAGATGCTAACAGCTGCAACCATAAGATTTTACTCAGAATTTTTTGATAACATATCTTGCACACCGCTAAGCGTGGCAAGATTGTGCATTTGAGCAGGAATATTCTGAAAAGTAATCGGTTTGTTTTTGGTTTTTTTAAGCAATTCAATCAAAAATGCTAATCCTGCACTGTCTGTACGAGTGACATCAGACAAGTTCAATACCAGGGATTGTGTCTGAGTTTCTTTTGACTCCCCTCCAAAAGGGGAGTATTGAGAAAATTCCTTTAATAACTCGCCTACTGTGGCAAATGTCAATTCACCAGACAATCGCCAAGAGTGGGTATTTTCTACGATGATTTGACTCACGATTGATTTAGCCTGTTATTTTTGACACTCTTTCGATTTATTATCTAGTCGGTTGCATCGCATTTCTTTAATCAGCCCTTTGATTTTCTTGGCTTTAATCTTGCCCGAAAATTCCTTGCGATAATTGGTGACTAAACTTACACCACCCACACTCAGGTTGTAAACTTTCCACTTCTCTTTTTTCGGTTGGAAGTACATGGAATAATCAACCTCAATGGGGGATGATTTTCCTTTCTGATAAACCTTAGCGGATACTGAAGCTGTGGGCTTCGGCTTTTTTTTGCCCATCATACCAGTATCTTTGGACAAATAATCGATCTTCTCTACTTTACCAGCTGCTTCCACCAAAGCGGTTGAGTAGGTGTTTATCAAGAGATACCGAAATTCGTCAGAAAAACGGGTTTTCTGATTACGGTTAGCTTTCCTCCAATGCTTTCCTAGCACCAGCCTCGACATTTTACGAAAATCAAAATGGGATAACACCACATTCTCAACTAAGCTATGTGCTTTGCTGGAATCCGCTTTTAAGGCTTCCAATACATCAGCGGTGGTTGTTTTAATCAACGCTTCTGCATCTTTAGCACTTGTTGCCCAAACGTTGAGTGTTGATAGCATCAACACACCCATTAACGTTACACTTGTTAACATTTGTCTCATTGAACAAATCTCCTTATTTAAAAGTAAATGAAATGATAAATTTTAGAAAACTCAAAAATTAAAGTAGGGTGGGTAGAACGAAGTGAAACCCACCATTTTTAAATAAACCCTTTTATTTTTAAAGGTTTGGTGGGTTTCGCTCCCGCTCTACCCACCCTACGTAAATACTTTTATTTCAATTAGTTAAATATTTATTATAAGAATAGATGAGCAACTTTTTAGGATCTAAAGCGCATAGCTTTGAAATTTATCTCTAGATGATCCAGGTATTTCCATTCTCCTGTACAAATCCTTATAATTACCAACTACTCATCAGTTGATTGAGTATTACCACTTACCGTATTAAATAAAAATTCACTAATCAGTTGTTCTAAAATAACTGCTGATTGAGTCAATCCCGGATCTAATAAATCACCATTTTCTAAATATTCTTCTTCACCTCCAGCTTCTAAACCAATATATTGTTCACCGAGCAAACCAGCCGTGAAGATGCTGACAGAAGAATCTGTGGGAATTTTATCAAATTGGCTACCAACATGCATAGTGATGACTGCTTGGTAAAGAGTATCATCAAAATGAATATCTGTCACCCTACCAATACGCACACCACTCATTTTGACGGGCGATTTAACTTTTAAACCGCCAATATTTTCAAATTGGGCTTTTATGGCATAACCATTATCAGAAAAAATATCACCTAAGTGACTGACTTTCATTGCCAACACAAATAAGGCGGCAAAACCTAACGCCACAAAGATACCTACCCAAATTTCTATAGTCTTTGTTGATTGCATTTTATGAGTGTCTCCGATTCATTGTACAAAAATTTACGCTTGATATTTAAGATTTATCTATTATTGTAATTCATAATTCGCAATTTTGGTATGATAAAAATTTTATGTACAAGATACAAGATAAAAATTATATCATTTTTCATTCATAGTGTTGCCAACAATATCCACTCCAATCAATCCCATTCCTTTCTCGTTCATCGAACTCAGTGTTATTGTATACGCACCCGCCGACAAATCCAATAGCAAAGCGGCATCTGTAGGATTCGGTAATTTATAGGGTTCAACAATTTCATCAGTATGCGGATCATTTTGCCAATTATCATTACGCGCCACAAATTCCCCACTTGGATATTTTTGTAGTGTAATAACAGGATCAACTCCATTTTCTAATCCCCAGCCTCTTAGTAATACAGTCTGTGTACCGGTGAGATTAAAACCCGCAATAATATCACCGCTCTCCCCTTGGATATTTGCACGAGTACTAAGATTAGTTAATCGTGTCTGTTGTTCACCATTGTCAATCGCCTCTATACTGATCAAGCCAATGCCTTTAATACTCACAGTCCCTAGTGTTGCAGTATAAGCTCCTGCGGGTAAATCCAAAAGCAAAGCCGCATTTTGTGCATTTTCTAATTTCATATTGGGCATTTCACTTGCGTGTGGATTATCTTGCCAATTATCATTACTCGCGACAAATTCACCGCTCGGATATGCTTGTATTGTTATCGTGGGATCAACATTCGGCTCTAACGCTATCCCTTTTATCATTACTTTTTGTATCCCATTTCCAGTAATGACAAAACCAGTAATCACATTATTTATCCCACTAAGGATAGGGGCGCGAGTACTAAAATTAAGAAAACGAGCTGTATTATTAATCTGCTTAATAACATTATTATCCGTTATCGCTATTGGTAACTTTTTAAAATAGGCAACACATAATTTATTGCTTGTCATCCATAATTGACTGTCAGCACAATCTTTATGTCCACCCCAGCCCCGAAATTCTGAACTCGCATCAGCAATGGCTCTCAGTTTTACCCAACTTGTTGTATTATAAGCATATTGACATTTATCGTTATTTTCAGGATTATTTTCACAATCAATACCGATTTGATTACTTTTAACGTTGCCAAAGCCATTGCCCATCACTTTCACTGTCAAAGTCATGGTTGGAGGTAGGGGCGGAAGGGGTAATTGTGAGGATATTGGTGTTTTAGGTGGCGACACAATTTTTGGCGTTGGTGGTGAGACAATCTTTGTTTGAGGCGCAGTTGGTACACAACTTGAAAAAGCTAAACCATTTATTCGCGTACCTGGTGAAAAAAGTGTGCCATTGGCATTCGTTGCTATCGAATGTTTAACAAACGATGCGCCAGTGATATCAGGATCGCGGCTGAGTGATTGGTTATCTCCCCCTTCAGTGCCATAAGTATAAGTCGCTTGATCGATTATGCCATCATTTAAAGTAACTGTGTCACCAGTATTATTTAAGTCAAGTTGCCCTGTACTACTCAATTGTGCGATGGCATTGCCATAAGTGCCACTCAGCGCACCACCCGAAAAAACGACAATTGCACACTGGTGCAGTAAAACAGTATTTGGTGGGAATGTATGCTTTACACCAATGGCATCTGCCAATGTCCAACCAGAAATATCAACAGTACCCCCACTGTTATTAATCACTTCGACAAATTCATCTTGAGTAGTATTAACAGTCCCATCACTGTTGGCATCACCTTCAGTTGCATGAGGATCAGCAAGAATTTCGTTAATAATCCAACTCCCTATTGCAGGAGTCACGGTAAAATTCCAGCTATAATCTGCAACCATGTTGTCCGCTGTGCCATCTTGATCAGCGACTTTGGTTTTATCTGTCGTGATTGTACAAGTTTCGCCATTAACAAAATCAGAATTTGGGTCGAGTATGTAATTTTTGGGACCACCACTAACAGTTGCTGTATGTGCGTTGCTAGAGGTGCAATTGATATTGAACCAATTCGTTGATACGGTAACATTTTCATTGAAATCAACGGTGATGTTACTATTAATCGCAATATTTGTGGCATTATTGGCGGGGGTGGTAACAGAAACGCTGGGAGCGGTATCAGGGAGAGTACCTTGATTAAATGTACCTTTTAAAAATGGTGAAGTTGCACTGGCATTATTTATTGCGCCATCTAATGCATTGGGGCCACTAAAAGTCCAATTTCCTAAGTTAAAAGTAGAACCGTCAGCATTTGTGCCTGGTTTTCGGTAAGCCCAGCCATCTAAATATTCCCAATTTTGGGAACTTCCATCTACATTAATATCACCAAAGACATCAACAACTACACCTGATTGAAATAACTCAATGGCATCATCACCATTTATATTGGCTGCACTGTCAGTATCATCAGGATTAAATCCAAAAAAATTGTTAAATTCTATTGTTTCATAGGCGATATAAATAAAATCGCCTCCCGTCGCTAAACCTGAAAATGTGTATTCTTCTCCGTCAGTACCTCCACCATTGTTAGCAGATCCAAAACCATAAATACTTAAATCCGGTATATCATTAATCACATAAAATTCAATGGCTTTCGGTGTTCCACCAGACAATGGGCCATCAATAACCCCTGATATAATAAGGCTAGTTGCCGCTGATGTGGTATTGAAAGCACTCCCAAATACAATAAAAAGTATTAATACTATTTCAAATTTTTTGGTCATAATTGAAATTAACCTCCTACCATAAAATTGATTATTCCTACTTTGTCACATCTAAATTTTATCTCAAGTAACTGATGTTACGCAGATGGCTTCCAAACAGGAGTGCAAAATTTATTTTGCCAACTAGAGTGTAACTCCTCGCAAAATAAATTTTGCACTCCTAATATTCACTTTTGGAAGTGCAGTGCGTAACATCAGTCAAGTAAAGAGTAACTGATTTGAGTTGAAAAAAGCAAAATGTAATCAGATTAAATGAATCTAATAAAATAAAATTATAGATGGTTTCAATTGGTTTATGAAATATCAGAGAGGTTGAATTTAAAATTTAAATAAGTCTTCCTATTTTTTAACAAATAAAAATTATAAAATAATAAAAATAATTATTTTTATTTTATAAAGTTATTTTTTTCGGAAAAATTGCTGTATGAAATTTTATAAAAAAATTGAGCTGTGTGATTATGGTGTGATTATGGTGGGCATCCAAAATAAATTTAGAACGAAGCCAGACTGTTGGTTTGGAGTCCAAAATTTATTTTGGAAACAGAAAATGAGTACTCCCACATTCAGATTGTTGTGTAAATGAAGTTCCTTATCGTTGTTTTTTATAGTTTGTCAGATAAATATTTTGGCCTAAATACCTGACAGGTTTTTAAAACCTGTCAGGTATGATAGCTTTGATTTTTCTATTCATCAACCTCATCACTTTCAACGATAAATTCACCAAAGGGAGTACGCACAATATGATGTCCTGGGGGAACTTCATCCTCAGAAATTGTATTAAGTGGCGTTGGAAGTGACTCTGCTTCTTCTGAAAGAAAGGGATCGTCTTTAACAACAAAATCACCAAAAGGAGTATGCACGATGTGATAACCTGGTGGCACTTCGTTATTCGTTTTTTCTAAAGTAGCTTCCTCAGTTGTTGTCGTCTTTTCTGAAGCAGTTTCAGTGATTTCTTCTGTTATTGATTCCTGTAATTCTGAGATTTGTTCTTGTTCAGTTTCAGTCTTGGGAATAGAAATCCGGCTTTTTAGTTGTACTTCTTTTATGAAACCGTCATCTGTTTTTAAGCGCACTAATTTTTGTTCTATATGGATAACTTGCCAAGTTTTCTCCCCACTAAAAGTAATTTTCTCCCCCTCATGTACGGGAATTTGATTTCCTTTAATAGAAAAATAGGCAATTTTTTGCTCACCGAGTACACTGATACCTTCGAGATAATCTTCTTTAAGATTCTCCTCATTACTAAGAATTTCTTCTTCGGGAACTTCCTCACTAAAGGTTTCTTCTTTAAAAGTCCCCTCTTCAAGAGTTTCTTCGTTAAAGCTTTCTCCTTCAAAAGTCCCCTCTTCAAGGGTTTCTTCGTTAAGGCTTTCTCCTTCAAAAGTCCCCTCTTCAAGAGTTTCTTCGTTAAGGCTTTCTCCTTCAAAAGTCCCCTCTTCAAGGGTTTCTTCGTTAAGGCTTTCTCCTTCAAAGGTTCCTTCCTCAAAGGTTTCTGCGTTAAAGCTCTCTCCTTCAAAAATTTCTTCGCCCCAACTATTGAATGTTATTAACATTGCTAAAATGCTAATAAATAAAATTTTCACCATTTATTGTTCTCCTAAAGATTCAGGATTTAATAAAAGCCGAAACTAAACCTAACAGGTTTTTAAAACCTGTCAGGTTTAACCGCTCAAGTTTTGGAAATTATAAAATCCTTATTCCTAATTAATATTTTCTGATTGTAACAGATTTTGGGGACACCCCCCCTAACCCCCCGTACACGGGTGGAACCAAACATCATTCGACACTTTGCTTTAATTTTTCTATTTTGGGACTTCCCCCTGTGTACTAACCTTTACCCACAAGTAGGTAAGCCTATTGAAATCAATAGGTTTTTGTTATAGGGAGATATCACTAATAAAATTGGCAAAAATTTGTCCTCGTGCTTGGATTTCATGGGTGTTACGACTCTCT
>JAUCGK010000177.1 GCA_030378085.1 Candidatus Parabeggiatoa sp. HSG14 | reverse complement strand
GGTATAAATCCTTTATTATATACAATCCCTGTAGTTCTCGGTATAAATCCTTTATTATATACAATCCCTGTAGTTCTCGGTATAAATCCTTTATTATATACAATCCTTGTAGTTCTCAGGATTTTCTAAATGGCAAATTTTAAAATCCTTTATTATCTACAATCCTTGTAGTTTTGATTTTATTTAATTTTTATCTAAACCTGAAGTCTAAAAAAAATGTCTTTTAATTTACTCAAAAAAATAATAGTTATCTTATTATGTGGTACTTTTGTAGCTGCTTGTACGATGCCACCTAAACGTCAATCCCCTGTCAGTGCTCAACAATTAGCAAACCGTCACCTAGAACAACCTTATGCTTCTGGGCTTAATCAACCATCCAGTAGTTCACCGATTGTTGAATTGCCTCGTACCCAATCTCAACCTTTGACAGAAGTTAACAAAATTGGCAAGACATTATCGACAGAAACACTCACCGATAAAACGCAAAAAAATAGTGATTTTGATTTGTCTAATGATCAACCGATTACATTGGATTTTGAACAAACGGAATTACGAACAATTCTTGATCTCATTGCACATCAGTTAAATATCAACATAGTGATTGATCCCACTATTGCCAAGAAAGTTACGGTACGTTCTGCGCCAGATAAGCCACTGAAAAAAGAAGATTTATGGCCTTTATTGCAATTACTATTACACGATGCTGGGGCTATTGTGGAGAAAAAAGGGAAAGTCTATCATTTCAAAAAACTTGCTCCAACGTTGCCTGGCACAATTGGAATGAAGTCTGAAATATTGACAAGCAGTGATTCGCCAGATGTTTTACAAATTACACCATTACGCTATATTCCCGCTGAATCTATTCAGGCTGTTATCAATCCTTTAATACAACCAAAAGGGCGTATTATCACTTTGCCAACGCTTAATGTGATTGGCATTGTCACCACACCACAACGCTTAGGACGTGTCAATAAATTGCTTGAAATTATTGATGCTGACCCTTTTTTACATCGCGGTATGCGTTTGTTTCGGTTAATCAATTCTAAAGCCTCAGAAGTGCAGGCGGATTTAGATAAAATACTTAAAGCCCTTTACGGCAACAAAACGCCACCCACTTATTATGTGCTTGCTTTAGAACGGATCAATGCAATATTGGTTATCGCGCCACCCAATAGTGGTTTTAATGAAGTTGCTTTGTGGGTAGACATTCTTGATGAAAGGGCAGAAGAAGGGGGTGAACAGATATTTATCTACAAAGTCAAAAATTTAGAAGCGACTAAATTGGCTTCCACATTGTCAAACGTTTTTAAAATAGAGGACAAAAAAGAAGCGGAAGAAAAACGGAAACGTGAAGCCATGAAACCTAAAGATGATAAGGATAAAACGCAAGCTCCTATCGTACCAGGGAAAATGGCGGTTTCTGCCGAAATCCAAGTCACTATTGTTGCCGATGAAAGTACGAACAGTTTATTGATACGTGCTAGTCCACGTGACTATCGGCAATTGTTAGAAACCATTTATGTACTTGATCAAGTGCCTAAAGAAGTGATGGTTAACATTGTGATTGCCGAAGTAACTTTGAATGATGAGAGTAAATTTGGTATTGACTGGCAGTTTTTTTTTGGAGGTGAGCGATTTTTTGGAACTGGTGAGAGCCAGCGTAGTTATGTTCAATCGAAATTTCCAATATCCAACACATCAGGACTTTCTGTCAATTACGTTACAGGTAACATCAATGGCATTTTAAATATGGTATCATCAACTAATAATGTCACAATTTTAGCACGCCCATCTCTTTTGGTGCGTAACAACGAAAAAGCATCAATTCATGTAGGTTCTGAAGAACCATTTATGGGATCAATACAAAGGTCTTCAAATCCTAACGAACCAACATTTCAAGATATACAATATAAAGACACAGGTGTTAATGTTGAGCTAACACCACGCATTAATGATGATGGCATTATTAATCTGGAAATTAATCAAGAATTGATCAGATTGGGTGAATTAAGAGATGGACGAAGGGCGTTTGGTCAACGAAAAATAGTAACATCTGTTGTTGTGCGTGATAGTACCGCAGTAGTTATAGGTGGTCTAATTAAAGTTGATATAAAGAACGATCAGAATGGAATAACTGGATTACAAGATTTGCCCTTAATAGGCAATATATTGTTTTCCTCAACCACAAAGAAAAATACACGTACTGAGTTAGTGCTTATTATCGTGCCACAAATTGTTAATCCAGAAGCGGATAATCGTCCAATAGTGCGAGATTTTCTACAACGTATGCAAGTAGTATCACAGCTACTTAACGCTGAACATGTTTTTATGGATAAATTATCAGTTCCTGTGCCTCCCCCTCAAAAACCGGTTAATACAGAACCTTCAGTAAAGCAACCCGCTGCTAAATAAGGTAAGTGCAGGATCGTTCCAATTCTGAGCCCAATGCCATTAAGTTTTCGAGGTTTAAGTTTTTGCGCGCAAAAACTTAAACCTCGAAAGGAAAATTTTTTGGAGTCCAAAGATTTAGCTTTGGATTATTTATATTAAAATTAAACACTCCCAAACCTTCAGGTTTGGACTCCAACCAAACCTGAAGGTTTGGACTCCAAGGCTTAATTTTGCTAACCACGTCATTCTGATTTTTCGACACAAACTTGTCTGTAAATAACTAAAAAAATGGATAATCAATGGCACATCTCTACAATTTTATTTCTCATACCAATACTGGTATTGAGTGGGTGTCGTGTTGAAATAGATGATGGTATTTACCGTTTTGAATATGATGAGAATAAACACTGTGAATCACGAAACCATATTCAACAAGTAATGTTGGAAAGGATTAATAATGCGCGTGCAAGACAACGGAGATGTGGTGTTCAAACAGTTTATCCTGCACCACCCATTATTTGGAATCCACAACTCTTTAGTGCAGCCCGTATCCATGTCAATGATATGGCAAACTATGATTTTATGGCGTTTATGGGTTCAGATGGCAGTTTTGTTGAAGAGAGAGTCAATCGTACTGGTTATTTATGGGTTCACTTGGGAGAAAATATTGGGACAAATTATCAATCGCCCGATAGTATGATTGATAGCTGGTTAAATAATCCAAACGATTGCATCAATATTATGAATCCCCATTTTTCGGAAATCGGAGCAGCTTGCGCTCATCGAAATGAATCACAAAGTCAATATGCGATTTATTGGACATTAGTATTGGCAACCCATCGCTAAATTGTGGAATGAGTTCAAACCTAAAGGTTTGGACTCCAAAGGTTTGGACTCCAAAAGATAAAGATTAGTGCTTAATCGGAAGTCGGATAATGAATTTTGCACCTTTATTGGAGCTTGATTCAACGTTTAAAGTGCCACCATGATTTTCTGTATCATCTTCATCCTTTTTGGTTTCACGATCTAGGATGGCTTGCTTCACTTTTTCCATTTCCACAGCAAGTTGTGGAAACACGTCAACCATAGTATGCCTTTGTGCTTCACTCGCTGTTACCCCAGTCACTTTTTCTGCTTCTTGTCCACTGAGGAATGACCACGAAATAACTTCCTGTTCTACCTGTGGCTATTCACATTTAACCTAAGTATGTTAAATTTGTTATAAAACGACCAATATTTTTTCACCATGAAATTGTTCCGTAAATACCCCGAAGGGCACTGGTTCAGTTCTATGTAAAATACTTATAAATCAATGAGTTAATTTTTTACCCTTAAAATGTAAAAAGTCATTATTTTTCATATTGATAATTGTGATATTATTTTGAAACTTACATTGAACTGAACCAGTGCCGGATTTTGGGATCACCACAAAAATAGAAAAATTTATCCACTAAGTTGTCCTATACATAGGAAAAATCTCCAAACAAAACACATTCCTTATTTCAAGTTTTTAGTGAACACTTCCAAGATAAATCTTGGACTCATTTTTTCTAACATTCAGATTTATTTGACTTTTTTTGGAGATATAAATAATTATGTATTCATCCATAAAAAAACACAGTATTGTTTTTTTAATGCTTTTCATCAGCTTTTCTGTCAGTTGTGAGGTAAGTGATAAGAATAATATCGTTGAAAAATCAATATCTTATCCTGTGATACGACATAAACAACCCCAACCGTCACAAACACAGCAGGAAATCTCTGTACCAATATCTGCGACATCGCCTTTTTTTAAACAAGAAGAAATTTCTCCAGTAGTTTCTTTTCCCCCACTAGAAAGAAGCTTAGGTATTAAAAAATCCAAGGAAATATTTGTCCAGTCTTCAAAAGAAATCAGTTTATTAGAAGAAAAAATCGGTCAAATGTTAATAGTAGGTTTTCGTGGAGCGTTTATTAGTGATAAGGGTGTGTTGGATATTATACGAGATATAAAAAAGTATCATTTGGGCGGTGTTATACTCTTTGATTATGATATTGCATTGAGATCGTCAAAACGCAACATTCAATCCCCTTTACAAGTTAAATCTCTTGTTGAGTGGTTGCAGGCTGCATCACCAACGATGCCATTATTCATTGCTATTGATGAAGAAGGGGGCAATATACATAGGCTAAAAAAGAAATTTGGTTTTAGATTGGCAACGATTTCCGCTCAAAGGTTAGGCTGGAATGTACCCATTTTAACTTATAAACATGCTTCTAAAATCGCTAGAACGCTTTCCGAACTTGGTATTAATTTTAATTTCGCACCTGTGGTTGATCTTAATATTAACACCAAAAATCCTGCGATAGGCAAACTTCAACGCAGTTTTTCAAAGAATCCTAAAACTGTAACTCAACACGCGCTTAAATTTATTGAAGCACATCACGAACAGCGTGTACTTTGTGCCCTTAAACATTTCCCTGGACATGGCAGTTCCAAGGATGATTCACATATTGGATTTGTTGATGTCACTAATACTTGGCATAAAATTGAATTAGAACCCTATCAGAAAATCATTAGTCTTGGTAAAGCTGACGCGATTATGACAGCGCATGTATTCAATAGAAGATTTGATGAAAAATATCCTGCAACGCTTTCAAAAAATATTATTGGTGGTATTTTACGCGATAGATTGAATTATGAAGGCGTTGTCGTTTCCGACGATATGCAAATGAAAGCAATTACTCAACATTACAAATCTACATCATTTGCTATCCAAGCTGCGCTTAAAGCGGGTATTGATATTCTTGTGATAGGAAACAATTTGGAATATGATGCTAATATTGTGAGAGAAACTGTTGATATAATTAGAAAGTTAATAAAAAAGAATAGTCAAATAAGAAAACAAGTCCGTCAATCTCTGGAAAGAATTGAAGCACTTAAGAAACGGTTGCCTCAATACCAGCAATATCAAGCCATTGTGAAACAAAAGAAAAAGGATAATTCATCTTGCAGGGGATATAAAAAAAACTTGCTTACCATCCAAACGACTCCTATTGATAGTCAAATTAAGCTGGTAAACATTAAACCTATGTATCAAAGAGGTGGTTTATGTCTTAAACCTGGATGGTATGCCATTTCTATTATGCATCCTGGTTATTGGGAAAGTAAACATTGGGTGGGAATAACAGATCATGATGTCTTTATGAGTGTTACTTTAAAGTCAAAATAAAGTGAAATCAATTTATTTTTTGTTTTTTGTTTATAGATTTGGAACCAGAAAAATCCAAATCAGCCAAAGCTGAAGCTTTGGACTCCAGCGTTAATGCCATTGAGTTAAGTATTGGAGTCCAAACCTTTAGGTTTGGAAGTCTTTATTTTGGAGTCCAAACCTTTAGGTTTGGAAGTCTTTATTAGGGATCACGAGTCATAGAAAAACCTTGCCCAAAATTTCTTTGAAGTTGATCATTGAATTGCATGACTGTTTTACCTTTTTCTCCGACAACAATGAAAACAATCACTTTTTCTGCCTGACTGCATTTTATCTGTGCTTTGTATCCTTGTTTTACGCCCCATATTCCATGTTTGCCATGTGTAATATCTGTAAAACCGGATATGACCATTGCACTTTTAGCCGTTTGTTTACATTGCTTTTTGCTTGAAGTCATCGGTTGTAACTTAACATAGAAATGCGGAGGAGAATGAGTTGTTTTTGCATAATTTTCTGATTCGTCTTCTGACACCATTGCGATTTGGATTTCACATAACAAATTGTTTTGACAATCTTGAGTCTCGTCATTTATATCTGTATTGAGTTCATTATCGGCTTGTTCTTGTTTCTTGAAAGAATCGTTGTTTTCTGGTGCGTTTTCTTTCCCATATTCAAAATCATGGTGAGTCATTTTTTGTTCAGCGATTTCGCTTTGTAATTTATGAGAGGCACTTTTAGCATTTATAGACATTATGCTTAATGTTATTGCTAAAATCACAAAGAAAATAATGTTTTTCATATTATTGATAATCAATTTTTCTGATTGTAACAGATTTTGGGGACACCTACCTTTTTACCCCCCTAACCCCCCGTACACGGGTGGAACCAAACATCATTCGACACGGGGACACCTACCTTTTTACCCCCCTAACCCCCCGTACACGGGTGGAACCAAACATCATTTGACACTTTGCTTTAATTTTTCTATTTTGGGACTTCCCCCTGTGTACGGGGGGTTAGGGGGGTAAAAAGGGGGGTGTCCCCAAAATTCGTTATAATCAGCAATTTTTTAATATGGATGCCCAAACTTAAAGTCTAGACGCTTGAAGTAACCTTGTCAATATTACTCTAAAAAACTAACAATTCCATAATTAATGGCTTCTTCTAAATGCTTGCGAATTTTTGAAGTGGGCATAGCAAGTTCAGAAAGAATCTCATTGATTGAACATTGACCATTTATTCTTCCTTTTTTTATTTAGCTTTGGTTGTTTTTTTTGAGTAAAGAATAATTTTTTGAAATGCTAGGTATCGGAAGAGGTTGAAATACAATGCCTTTGTTGACGGAGATACAATATTTACCAATCCAGATGACTTAATATTTTAGCGACTGTGCGGTTAGAAATCAATTATTCTCAAAAATCAGTTAATGTGTTAAATCCAAAAAAATTGTCTTTAACTTATTGATTATATTGATTATTAAAAATTATAAATCGTTTAACCGCACTGTTTGAATAACTTTCATCGAATTGAAAAGAAATTTTAAGGAAACATCAATGCAATATCCATTATTGGAAAAAATCGGCGATCCCGATTTATTTGTGGGGCGCGAAAAAGAATTTCGTCTTTTTAATAAATGGCTTTCAAATATTCCAAAACAATTATCTAAGTCCAGAGTGATTTTGGCACGGCGCAAAAGTGGAAAAACCGCGTTGGTACAACGAATTTTCAATCAGTTATGGTATCAAAACAGTTCAGTAATTCCTTTTTATTTTTCTTTTGAGGAAAAAAAAATTTGGTATCCTGATTTAGCCATTGATTATTACCGGGCTTTTGCTTCCCAATACATTTCTTTTCTTCAAAGAAAGGAAAAATGGGTTGGTAAACGATTGACTTTGAAACAAATTCAACAATACGGTGTGACAAATTCAAACGAACTTTTTGTTGAGGATGTCGATTCACTTCGCCAAGACAAAGAAAGCAGACTGCATGATTCAATGTGGAAAACCGCTTGCTCAGCCCCCCATCGTTTTGCGGATTTTTATGATCAGCGAGTTTTGGTGATACTTGATGAATTTCAAAACATCACACAGTATGTTTATCCAGACGAAAAACGCGAAGGTAAACCAGATGAAACAATGGCAGGGAGTTATCATTCTCTCTCGGAATCCAAAGTCGCGCCCATGTTGGTGACGGGTTCTTATGTTGGTTTGTTGATGAAGGTAATTAGCAAATACTTAGAGGCGGGGCGACTTAAGCACACACGCATGTCTCCCTATCTTGCACCTCAAGAAGGTTTACAGGCGGTTTACCAATATGCCGCGTTTTATCAAGAACCCATCACTAACAAAACTGCCGTTCAAATTAACGAATTGTGCATGGCTGACCCTTTTTTTATCTCCTGTGTGATTCAAAGTGATTATGAAGGAAGAGAACTGACGACTTCAGAAGGGGTTATCAACACTGTTCATTATGAGATTTCTACAAGAGATTCTGAGATGTCAAAGACTTGGAATGAGTATCTTTATTCAACGTTGGATAGTATTAATGATATTCATGCTAAAAACATGTTACTCCATTTAACGCAACAAGCGCATCAATACTGGACACCTCAACAACTCAAGGATAAATTGTCTCTCAAATTAGAGATAAACGATATCCAACAGAAATTGGTGATATTGTCAGAAGCGGATTTAATCGACAGAGGAAGTTCTGATATTCAATTTCGTGGTTTAACAGATGGAACACTTAATCTGATTTTGCGAAATCGTCTTGAAGAAGAAATCAGTGGTTTTATGCCGAATTTAAAACAAGAGTTTAGCAATAAAATTGAACCAAAAACTGTGGATGAAATGCAAGACAAATTGAATCAACTGTCAGGTTATTTTGCGGAATACCAAGTTGCTACCGCCTTTCGCATTAAACAACAGTTTTCCTTAGAGGCATTTTTTGTGAATGTGGTTGATAACACTGAGTTGAACCTCACCATTGTCAAACAACGCGTTCAGATTCAACGTGTTGATGGTAAAGTGTTTGAAATTGACATTGTGGCAGAATCCAATTGTGGGCGCGTGGTTTTGGTAGAAGTTAAAAAAAGACTGACGAAAAGTTCACTTGAAATGGTGGAAGCGTTTTTGGAAAAGGTAGATACTTACCAACAAAAATTTCCTGATGCAGTGATATTACCCGCTTTTTTATCGTTAAATGGTTTTGTATCAAAGGCAAAATCTTTGTGTGAAAAAAAGGGAATTGGAATGGCTTCAAAGATTGAGCATTATTAATTACTGATGTAATGTTCAAGTTTCTAAAAAATAATTTGCTATAAATCATTCTATGATTATAGCGTTTCCCGATTGCGTCTGGTATAAGTCCTCTCCTTAATTTAAGGAGGGGATAATTAGGGGAGATTGTACTTTATCCAATCGGGAAACGCTATAGCATTGATGTTGGAGTGTTGGAACGAGAAAAAAATAATTACCCCCACGTTATTCCCCAAAATGGTTCAAGAACGTCCTTTAGGACAACCTTTTTTTATGAGTCCTTTGATTTTATCTTTAGACCAATTCTTACCTTGTTGAAGTCTTTTTAGATCCGAAGAAATATCATCAACAGTTGCTTCTAGGATTTTTAACCAAATTCTTTGTTGAGAGGAAGTGATTGCAGATTCACCAATTGTTTCTGTTTCTTTATCATAAACCTCATCAATTGCTTGGCAAACTAATCCCCACCATTGAGTTCTCTCATAATTGCCTGTTATAAACCAGTTATCTGCCATTGCTTTTGCGGAAAATGTCAGTTGATTGGCAGGCATCAAGAACTGTTGAGGACTCTTTTTTAAAACTTGTCGTTGAACTTTACGAGGTTTTTTAGGACAAGCATTTTTTATGTTATCCTTGATAGTTTTTAATGAACGAGGCTGTTTTTTTGTTTCCAATTCATCCAAGCGAATGTCATCCGCAGTTTCAACAAGAATATTACTCCAAATTTTCCGTTTCTTTGAAATTGGAAATTTAGAGGATGCTTTCACAGATTTACCAACTGCTTTTGGATCCAATTTTGCCATTTTTCGGTCATAAACCACATCAATGGATTCACATACTAATCTCCACCAAACTTTATAACCTCCTTTATAATCTCTTTTTTTATGCCAGCTATTTGCAATTCTCTTGGCAGAATCAGGAAAATGTGGTCTGAGATCATATTGTTTTCCTTCATTCCAAATATTGAGAATTCGAGAAATATAGTTCTTTGTCTCTCTGATTTTTTTGCAATATTCTAACCCTTTTTTAGCACGATGTGGTCCTGCATTATAGGCACATAATGCAAGTTTTATTGATTTAAACTCTTTCAATTGCTGGCTAAAATACTGTGTACCACAATCCAGATTTTTTTCTGGATCGAACAGTTCTTTTTCACTCAAGTCACAAGATGCTTTACCTGTACTCGGTATGATTTGCATAAGTCCTATCGCATCTGCATGAGAAATTGCATCTGGATTCCATGCACTTTCCTGTTGAATAATGGCAAAAATTAACGATACATCCATGTCATAACGTTTTGCCGCTTGTGTTGCAAGCTCTTTTAGCTCGTTAGTTGTATAGTCTTTAGCATAAACAACAGAGATATCAGCGATATTAAAACTTAAAAGCAAAGAAAAAATAAGACAAGCTTTTCGTTTTTTCATTGTTTGGCATTGTGAAAAAATCAAATTTAAAATGTACATAATGATGAATACAGTAATACGTAAGATGTTAATGGTACTTAATTTAGGAAGGTGCATGAAATAATTTATCCAAATATTGAGTCAAACCTGCCAGGTTTTAAAAACCTGGCAGGTTTAGTTGTCGATTTTATTTCATGCACATTCCTTAACGGATGTATTTCTATTTAAAGTATGTTGGAGTTCAAAGTAACAGTTAGAAATGTGCATGAAATAATTTACCCATAAGTTGGACAAACCTGACAGGTTTCTAAAACCTGTTAGGTTTAGTTGTCGAAGTTATTTTGTGCATGTTCCTTAACAATATAAAAAGTATAAAATTTATTTAGGCAAGAAATGTTCCGAATTTATAAAAGCAATATCATATTGCAATTTTTGTATTAAGATAATCTAAAATGGCTTGCTTTCCTTGTGCGATAATATGAGAGGGTGGCATTAGAGGATTACCTTCAATGTGTAACCCTGTTAAGTGAGTCAATTGATTAATTTCTGGGGGTAATGTTGTCAGTTTATTCCAGCGAAGATCGAGTGTAACCAAATAAGTTAACTGTCCAATTTCTGGCGGTAATATAGTGAGTTGATTGCTACTCAAACCCAGCATTGTTAAATTGATTAACTGCTTAATAGTGGGGGGCAGTACTGTTAACTGATTGCCTCCAAAAACGTCACCAATAATAAGCTTGGTGAGATTTTTTAACTGAGTAATCGTTGGGGGTAATTCAGCAATTTGGTTACCACTAAATTTAAGCATTGTTAAGTGTGTTAATTTTCCGATGTTGGGAGGTAATACAGTGAGTCGATTATAGGAAATATCTAATTTTGTTAAGTTCGATAGTTGCCCAATTTGTGGCGGTAAAGTTGTCAATCCTTTTTCTGAGAGGTCAAGTGATGTTGTTCCATCTGATGCTGTTTTTTCAATAATTTCAAGCAATTCTTCGTTTATCATGGTTTTGTCTTTTTCGTTTTTTAAGGTTAAACAAATACAACTTACATTTCAAGATTACCAACTTTAAAAATCAGTTAATGATTATTCTTAAAAATTTTAAATTTAATTTTTGAATATAAATTTATATTGTCACAATTTATGCTTTGTTATTATTTCTAATAATGTGCATTTTATTTTTGCTTAGTTTAACATCTTAAATTTTAGTCAAAATTTGGCATGGTTCAGTTCAGGGTAACACTTGACATTGGAGTCCAAACCTTTAGGTTTTGGGCATTCCAAAATAAATTTAAGACAAAAAACCAACAATCTAGTGGAATCCAAAATTTATTTTGGATAATGTAGGTGGCTACTTCACTACCATTAAGTTAAGACGTGTAGGGTGGGTAGAGTGATAACGCAACGAAGTAACGGAACGTTCAACCCACCATTTTTAAATAGTTGGTGGGTGTAACGAAGTTCTACCCACCCTACAAATATTCCTTAA
>JAUCGK010000435.1 GCA_030378085.1 Candidatus Parabeggiatoa sp. HSG14 | reverse complement strand
TTCATAAAATAGAACCTTTATTTTTGCCAAAAATTTGGATTCTATGAATATATCTTTTTGAAAAACCTATAATTTTATCGTATAGAATCATTTTGAAGACCACAATGGAGCAATTACTTAAACAAGCACTTGAAACCATAGTCCATTTAGGTAATGACAAACCCGTCGCTTTATTGAGTGTGAAGGATAAATATGATGGTATGGTGGTTGGTGGGTGGGTGAAAGGGGAATTTATTTTACCAAGTAAAGATATTAAATTTAAAGGAACCCCTTTAGAAAAAATTATTACAACTAAAGAAGCACATACCTATCCTGGCACAGTAATGGAGTCATTACCTTTTCCTTCCTATAAAGAAACTAACAGCGGTTTTACCTGTTTATGCTTGCCACTCTTAGGAGAAAACAAGAAAGTAAAAGGCGTTGCAGTGATTGCTCAAAAAAGAGGCGATCCGCTATCATCGGATCGATTGCAAGCGTTGAGTACGTTAACACCATTGATTGCAGCCGTTGTAGAAGCGAGTATAGAAGCTGAACGCTTAATTAAATTAGCGACGAGGGATGGATTGACTGAGTTGTACACACGACATTATTTTGAAACACGTTTACAAGAAGAATTTACCAGAGTCCGCCGTCATGGTGGGGTTTTTTCTCTCTTAATGGTAGATGTCGATCACTTCAAACAAATTAATGATACTTGTGGATATAAAGAGGGGAATAGAGTTTTACAAGAACTGGCCAAACTCTTAGATAATTCAATACGCAATGAAATTGATATCCCATGTCGTTATGCAGGAAAAAAATTTCTTCTCTTATTACCTAATACTGATGTAGATGGTGCTTATGTTTTAGGGGATCGGATACGGCGACGTTGTGAACAACATCGTTTTGCAACGCAACAAGGTATTCCACTCAAAGTCACTTTAAGTATAGGCATTGCTCATAATGTAGACATTGCCCATCATGATGATGATAATAATTCAACCGACATTCAGGAAGTATCTAAGGAAGAATTGATACACCGCGCTGACTTAATGTTATATGCTGCAAAACAAGCGGGCCGTAATCAAGTTATGGTGTGGTGGTAATGTAAATTTTTAGGTGATATATAGACTTTCAGAAAAATCAAAGTTATCAGACCTGCCAGGTTTTGAAAACCTGGCAGGTCTTAAGGCCAAAATATTTATCTGAAATATAGTAGAAAATAATTTAAAATCAATTTATTACAATTTTTTTACCGTTTCCCTCCCCTTAACCAAGAAAAACTTTGAAATTGTGAATATACGCTTTTTATTGATTTTATTAATCATTATTTTATTACCCGCCTGTCATAAATCAGAGCATCAAAGCCTACGTTTTGGATTATCAACCGCCCCCGTCAGTTTAGATCCCCGTTTTGCCACCGATGCCACTTCAGCACGAATTAATCGTTTGTTATATCATAGCCTTGTTGATTTTGATGATAGTTTACGTCCGATACCCGCTTTAGCCACTTGGAAACTACTGAGTCCAACACACTATCGCTTTCACTTAGGTGATAGTGGGCGCGAATTTCACAACAATACCCGATTGACGGCGCACGATGTCAAGGCGACTTATGATTTTATTTTGGATGCTAACAATGCCTCACCTCATCGAGGCTCTTTGACTGTCATTAAAAAAATCAACGTACCAAATGATGAGACAATTGACTTTATTCTCAATAAACCTGATACGTTATTTCCTGGACGCTTAGTTGTAGGCATTATTCCAGCGATCCTGATTAATAATCAACATCCATTTAACCGGAAGCCATTAGGCAGTGGTCCATTTAAACTCGTTGAATGGACTCAAACGACACATTTATCATTAAAGCGACGTAGTGATGAACAAATTGTTGAATTTTTAGAAGTCAAAGACCCAGTTGTCAGGGCACTTAAATTAGTACGTGGCGAGATAGATTTGTTACAAAGTGATTTATCGCCAGAATTGGTAACGTGGTTAGCAGAACGCCCAGAAATCAAAATTAATAAAGGCCAAGGCACTAATTTTACTTATTTAGGTTTTAATTTAGAAGATACGGTAACTAAACAATTCGCTGTGCGGGAAGCCATTGCTTATGCTCTTAACCGTGAAGAAATTATCCATTATGTGCTAGGTGATGCCGCCCGCACTGCAAGTAGCTTTTTATTACCACCCACCCATTGGGCAGGACATTCAGGATTGCCAAGTTATTCCCACAACCCAGCCAAAGCTAAAGCGTTATTAGCACAAGTGGGCTTTACGGAAAAAAATCCTCTAACAATCACTTATAAAACCTCTAACAACCCCTTTCGTATTCGTATTGCCACAGTCATTCAACACCAATTAGCATCAGTGGGTATTGACATGGATTTACGTACTTATGACTGGGGAACATTTTATGGCGACATCAAATCAGGACGTTTTCAAATGTATAGCCTCTCATGGGTAGGCATTAAAATGCCCGATATTTTTCGTTACGTTTTCCATAGTAGTGCTATACCGCCAGGCGGCGCAAATCGAGGGAGATTAAAAAATATCCAAATAGATACTCTGATTGAACAAGCAGAACAAGCAACAACATTAGAGACTCAAGCCACACTTTACCGTGAGTTACAAACCCATTTATTCAAAGAATTGCCCTATGTTCCCCTTTGGTATGAAGATCACGTTTTAGCAACACGCCAACGAATTAATGGTTACACCTTAGCACCTGATGGAAATTACGATGGTTTGAACACGGTTGTAATAGATAAGTAGAGACGCACAGCCGTGCGTCTCTACAGCCATTTTTCATGATAAATATTGGATTTATCACAGGAAAATTGATAGCAAGAATTATTTCATGCACGTTCCTGTGATACGTAGAGACGCACGGCCGTGCCGTCTGATAAATATTGGATTTATCACAGGAAAATTTACGGCAAGAAATAATATAATAAAATAGGAGCATTCTGTGAATATACGCTATGAAGCTGCTGTATTAGTACCTGTCTATCGTGGTGAGGATAATGAACTTAGAATGGTTTTTATTCGCCGAAGTGAAGGGGGACCACATGGGGGACAAATTGCGTTTCCAGGGGGAAAACACAATCAACAAGATCGTTCAATGCTTGATACTGCACTGCGAGAAACAAGAGAAGAAATCGGAATTGTCACTGATTCCATAGAAGTTTTAGATAAGCTACCAGTTGTCCAAACATTAACAACTGGTTTCAGAATAACGCCCTATCTCGCCAGAATTATTCCGTCAAAACATTGGTGCATAGAAGAACGAGAAGTTGTGGAAGTCCTTGAAGTATTAGTTCGGGATTTTGCGATGCCAGAAACTCATGGTGAGGCGGTAGAGCAATTTTCCAACTGCACTACCCCTCAACATATATCATTTTATTGGCTAGGATTACATCGTGTATGGGGCGCAACTTACCGTATCCTAAAACCGATAGTGCCGCGTCTCCTTGCTAATGAATGGACAATATAATTTCTTGCACGAAAGTTTAGACTATAGGTAAGTTTCGCGTTAGTAAATAAAACAATACTCGTAAACTGATATCATTACTGGTCACAAGATTACTAACCAATATCGTTGTTTTTACACTGCGTCGTGAAATTTTAACTTGTTGTCCTTGACAAAAATCACATTGTTTATAAATGCGCCGTAAAGTTAATATTGCCATCCCCAATGCCCACAAACAAAAACGACGAATACCTTTTTCTTGAGGCGGTATTTGTAAAGTATAACGTAAAGCATTACGTAAATGGGCATGGGCAACCCCAATTAATTCTGTTAAACCTTCACCAAAGGCTGGATCATAATGTTTTGGTGACAGATTTTTCAAATCAAATCCCACTCCCGCAAATACATCCTGTGGTAACCAGCAAACCCCACGTTGGCGATCTTCCCAAATATCTTTAAGAATATTAGTCATTTGTAACGCTTGTCCAAATGAGATTGCCAATTTTTGCAATGTTGCTTTTTGTTGAGCTATAAGTGGCGAGTAATCACAAAATAATTCTGTCAGCATTTCTCCAACCACACCTGCTACATAATAGCAATAACGATCCATTTCTGGCAGATCTTTTAAGCCCTCAAGACTGCTGTTTTGTTGAAATTCTGCCATTCCTTCAGCCATAATACGCACACAGCGATATAATGCAGTACGTTGTGGTTTTGTAAAGCTGTGAGTCACACGGATCACACGAGACATATTAAAAATCAAGTCTTTTTCTGCTGCTAATGTACTTTCGGAAAGCAATGGAAATAAGGCTTGACTCAATGTATTTGGACTAATTTTACCCGCAACAACTTCAATGAAATCTTGAGAAAATTGTTTTTTTTGGGTAGCTGTTAAATGGGGTTCATCTTCTATTGTATCGGCAATACGGCACAATAAATAACCATTACTAACTACCTTACATAAAGCCTCTGGCAATTGCGGGATAGTGAGTGCAAAAGTCCGAGAGACTCCAGTTAAAATACGGGATTGATAAATTTCATCAGTGGTGTTTTGAATCATTTATTTTGACCACAAAAGCTTATTTACCTTCTAATAAATTATCA
Organism: Candidatus Parabeggiatoa sp. HSG14; assembly: GCA_030378085.1. GTDB lineage: Bacteria > Pseudomonadota > Gammaproteobacteria > Beggiatoales > Beggiatoaceae > Parabeggiatoa. Next base: position 7,180 of record JAUCGK010000435.1, on the reverse strand, counting down.
ACGAAAGTTGCTAAATTGTTATATACAGGTACATCCATAATTCCTTTTATATTGATCAATGTCTGTTGTCCTTTACCTGTTAACACTAAAATGGGCTGAGCATTTACAGTTTTAGCGGCTTGTAAATCACGTAACGAGTCTCCAATGGCAGGTACATTCACTAAACCTATACTTAAACGGTTGTTTAAATCATAAAACATACCAGGGCGTGGTTTACGACATCGACAGTTTTCTTTATCGCCATGTGGACAAAAGAAAATCGCTTCAATGGTACCGCCAATATTAGATAACTGTTTGAGCATTTTGCTATGAATTTGATTGAGATCATCTAAAGTAAACAAGCCACGCGCCAACCCAGATTGATTGGTAATGATAACCACTCGATAACCGCCCTGATTAAGACGAGCAATTGCTTCAAGACTACCAGGAATCGGTTGCCATTCATCGGGGGATTTAATATATTCATCAGAATCGTGATTTATTACCCCATCTCTATCAAGAATGATTAGTTGCATAGTGATTTATTTTTGCAATAATTCCGTATTAGGAGTCCAAACTTTAGTTTGGCTGTTTCCAAGATAAATCTTGGACTCCATCACCAAAAAATTTAAAGCAATTTTTTCCCCTGTCTTTTTTAAATTGGAGTCCAATCGACGCAAAAATTTTTGCGTGCAAAAACTTTTGCGTCAATTTTAGTTTGGCTGTTTTCAAGATAAATCTTGGACTCCATCACCGAATAATTTAAAACAATTTTTTCCCGTGTTTCTTTTAAATTTGCAACCGTGAAATATCGGCGACTTGTAAAAACAAATGACGCATTTTCTGTAAAAATGCCAAACGGTTAGTACGTATTGTACGATCTTCGTGCATAACTAATACATCATCAAAAAAATTATCGACACTTTCTCGTAAATTTGATAGGTGTTGTAAGGCAGTTTGGTAATCGCCTTTTTTTATTAAGGGACTTATTTTCTCATTAACGACTTCCATTTCATCATACAACCGTCTTTCAGTGGCATGATCAAAATAAGTCTGATCTGGTTCAGAAGGAAAAGTATCTTCCGATTTTTTTAAAATATTATGAATGCGTTTATTAGCAACTGCTAAACTGACTGCGTCCGGCAAGTGACGAAAGATTTCTATACCACGAATTCGTTGATCAATATCTAAGGGAGAAGTTGGGTGACAGACTAATACCGCATCAACACTATCAAAATTAAAACCTTGATCTTGATAATAACCACGCAAACGTTCAATCAGAAAATCAAAAACTTGAGTACTGGTTTGTGTGTCTAACACATCATCAGAGTAAGTCGCTTGTGCATCATCTAACAACTGTTTAATATCTAAAGATAAATGGTTTTCAATCATAATCCGTAAAATGCTAATTGCAGCACGGCGTAAACCATAAGGGTCTTTATCACCCGTTGGCACTTTGCCAATCCCAAAAATACCCACCAAAGTATCTAATCTATCTGCAATTGATAATGCTTGACCAAGTACCGTACCAGGTAGCGCATCACCCCAAAAACGTGGCATGTATTGCTCCCGTAAAGCGGCTGCGACTCCATCGGTTTCGGTATCATGGTGGGCATAGTATTCTCCCATAATCCCTTGTAATTCAGGAAATTCTCCTACCATTTCCGTCATTAAATCGCATTTAGAGAGTTGTGCCGCACGAATACCTTGAAATTCATCAGCACCTAATTGTTTAGCAATATGACCTGATAATTTAGCCACTCGTTTAGATTTGTCATACAAGTTACCTAATTTATTTTGAAAAATGACACTTTTTAATTGTTCTAAACGACTTTCCAATGGTTTTGCTTTATCAATTTGCCAGAAAAAAGCAGCATCGCTTAAGCGTGGACGAATTACCCGTTCATTACCCATTCGCACTACATCAGGTTGTTGACTCTTAATATTGCTTACAGCAATAAAACGCGGCAATAATTCACCTTGTTGGTTGATCAGATGAAAATATTTTTGATGATTTTTCATAGAAGCAATTAATGCTTCGGGTGGAATTTCCAAAAATTTTTCATCAAACGTCCCCATTATTGCAACAGGGTATTCTACCAAACCAGTGACTTCATTCAATAAAGCCTCATCTATAACTGCTTGTCCCCCAATCTCTTCTGCGGTTTGTTCAACTAATACTTGTATTTGTTTACGCCTAGTCGTAAACGTTGGGATAACATAGCCTTGTTTTTCTAAAAGTTTTGCATAATCATTTGCTTTTTCTAAAGCAATAGGTTGTGGATGATGGAAACGGTGTCCTTGCGTTTCACGCCCACTACGCACACCAAGAATTTCAGTCTCAATGACCTCATCCCCAAATAAAATAACTACCCAATGTACCGGGCGCACAAATTCAAAGGGTAAATCGCCCCAACGCATACGTTTAGGAATAGGCAAAGCGGCTAACGCACTTTCAATAATATCTGGTATCAAGGTAGTAGTCGCTTTACCCTGCTGGGTACTACGATGAATTAACCATACGCCTTTATCAGTTTCCAATTTATCCAAAGTGGCTACATCAACACCACAGGAACGCGCAAATCCCAAAGCGGCTTTGGTGGGTTCTCCTTCTTTATTAAAAGCCGCAGTAATACTAGGCCCACGTCTCTCTACCTGACGATCAGCCTGCATTGTGACCACACTTCTAATAAGTATTGCCAAACGGCGCGGTGTTGCAAAAGGCGTTGCAATATTATAACTGAGTTCTTGTTGTTCAAGTCCACTACACACATTCGACGAAAATGCTTCGGATAAAGCTTGTAAAGCTTTTGGTGGTAATTCTTCCGTACCAATTTCTATCAATAAATCACGAGTTTCAGACATATTATACATCTCTCCTGGTTGCACACATTGGAAAGTTTAAATCCTGACGGCGGTCATAATAAGCTTGTGCTACTGCACGCGCCAAAGTCCGCACTCGCAAAATATAGCCTTGCCGTTCTGTAACAGAAATCGCATGACGGGCATCAAGTAAATTAAATGTATGAGATGTCTTTAACATCATTTCATAAGCGGGTAATGGTAGATTTTTTTCAATCAATGATTTACTTTCACTTTCATATAAATCAAACAATCGAAATAATTCATCCACTGGCGCGTGTTCAAAATTATAGGTTGACATTTCCACTTCATTTTGATGGAACACATCTCCATAAGTAATACGTCCAAGTGGTCCATCTGTCCACACTAAATCAAAGACACTTTCTACCCCTTGCAAATACATCGCGATGCGTTCTAAGCCATAAGTGATTTCGCCCGTTACAGGTTTACACTCTAAACCACCTACTTGTTGAAAATAAGTAAATTGTGTGACTTCCATTCCATTTAGCCACACTTCCCAACCCAATCCCCACGCACCAAGTGTCGGAGATTCCCAATTATCTTCAACAAAACGGATATCATGTACCAAGGGATCAAAGCCAAGCATTTTCAACGAATCAAGATATAAATCTTGAAAATTCAAGGGAGAAGGTTTTATAACGACTTGAAATTGATAATAGTGTTGTAAGCGATTGGGATTTTCACCATAACGCCCATCAGTGGGACGACGAGAGGGTTGCACATAAGCGGCACTCCACGGCTCAGGGCCAACTGCACGTAAAAACGTTGCCGGATGAAATGTCCCCGCGCCCACTTCCATATCATAAGGTTGCTGTAACACACAGCCTTTATTAGCCCAATATTCTTGTAGGGAAAGAATTAATGTTTGAAATGTAGATGACACAGTTATTTCCTAAAAAATTATATTGTTGTAAAAATTTAAAGATAATTGATATTTAAATTCCAATTTTTTCACCTTTAACCATTTTTTCTAGTCCATTACAGCATGTCCATTGTTCACAGCGCAATTTCCTAATTGTTGCTCATCTGTCAGTTTCTTGAGTGATTAACATAATTCGTCCATATTCATCCATATCAATTTTCTTATTCAAATACATTTCACCCTCACCTGTCAATAGCTAATTCAGTCTGATTTATCCTATCCTATGCCAACAGATAATTGCTATAAAAAAGCCAATAGTGACTTGAGATATAAAGGCAACAATTTTATCCTATCGTATGCCAACAGATAATTGCCATAAAAAAAGCCTGATTGTAACAGATTTTGGGGACACCATACCCCCCTAACCCCCCGTACACGGGTGGAACCAAACATCATTCGACACTTTGCTTTTTCTATTTTGGGACTTCCCCCTGTGTACGGGGGGTTGTGTACGGGGGGTTAGGGGGGTGTCCCCAAAATTCGTTATAATCAGAAAAAAGCCAATAGTGACTTGAGATATAAAGGCAACAATAGTCATTATGAAAAACTTGAAAAACTGAAGGGTAATATACAACCAAAGAGGAAACTTTCCGTTTCATCACTTTTATTTCTTAAATCTATCCGCTATATAACCTATTCTATCTAGGATACTGGATACATCTCCGATATAACAACCTTTTTTATCAGCCGTCAATACAGAATTTTCCAGCAAATAAAACTCCCATTCAACACCGTCTGTTATAATGCCGTACACCTTGCTTTGCTCAAATACTTTTAAAGTTGCGTACATTTCAGCAATACACTGTCCTATGCCTTTTCCTATTTGTGTTGGTTTTACTTCAACAACTGATATGATAGGTGTTATAAATTTATAAGTATGTAAACTCAAAGCGCAATCATACTTACCATTTAACTGATGTGGTAAATCGGGTGTTTTTTTCTGTTCAATATTAACAGGTGGCTCAAAAAAAGCACCCAAATTTTTTTCTATGCAAGCATTTAATAAGACAGGAGTTACTAAAAGGTGACTTCTTGTTGCTTCATTAGCGTCCTCATTTAGAGCAAAACGAGACTTTATCTCATCTACTGCTTTTTGAGTTTCAGAGTATTCCTTACTACTCGGTTTAAAGTTTTCAAACAAATTGCCTATAGTTGTTTGCACTTTAAAAATCTTTTCTAACCGATCAGTTGAATAACCTTTATAGTCACTATAAGACATTGTAAAAACCTCCAAAGTTAAAGGTCAAAAATATGAACGAAACATTCTCAAAGCACACTGCGTTTAGGAACTATAATTGTCAATAGGATTTTATGATTATAATGGTTTGGAAGCAATTAAAATATTTCAACCTGTGCGGTTACATATTGGATGGATAAAGCTTTGTTCCTCCATAACTCGCAAGGTTATTCGATGGATACGCACTATTTTATCCTACATTTTCACATCTTCAGTGTGTATAGAATTTTTTTGAATGTGTACAGAATTTTTTTGAAAAAGCAGAATTGGAGATTATTTACAAATGGCGGGATTGATCATAATTTGTCTAAAAAATCACTATATTTTTACCGCACTTTGATATCTTTTAAGGATGTATTTTAGATAATTATTTCAATTTTAAGAAGGGGAGATTAGGTGATTCTGGTCTTAGGCATAAGCATTGCTGATTACAATCAATTAGTAAATCTAGTTCTTCCAATACTATTTGTCCAATTATAAGGTTCATAATATGGTGGTCCAATAATACAATCAATTACCATAGTTCGATTAAGCAGGGTAATTATCCAAGCCTAATCCTGTTGATAATTCCGATACCATAAGAGGTATCATCATGCTGAATCCAAATTTTCTCATCAATAATATCAATATGTAAAACTGAGCCGTGAACCTGCCTTGTGCCATCCCAACCCATATGCATTAACTCAAAATGTTTTCCTTCAGCGTCAATTATAATCTCAGGCTCAATATCACCATGTGAAGGCTTATCAACATATTGAGTCAATAAATTCTTCAAAATTTTTCGATATTGACTTAGCCTATCCATTTTCTAATTATTTCCTTTGTTTCTTCAAAGATAATTAGCTTCAATTGCTCTTTACGAATTAGCAATTGTCCAAGCAGTTCGCTTAATATTCTACCAAACGTAAAAGATGGAACAGCAAGATGTAAGTCTCTCTCACTTTCAATTTCAGACAAAATATCTCTATACATATTGTATTGAACAATACTTTGACCTAATTCATGTACATCAGATTCACCAACAAAACTTTTTACCTCAACCGCAATTTTATTACCTTCTTTTTCAGCACCAATTGGTTGTTCTGCTCCTAAATCAACATAAACATTCCGTCCACCATAAGATAAATGCAGTAAATTACAAGCCCCAATAGAACTGACTTTACGAATTATATTATTTATCAACAGCTTAGAGTGATATCTCCCTATAACAAAAACCTATTGATTTCAATAAGTTTACCTACTTGTGGGTAAAAATTAGTCAATTAAGGAGGGGATTTAGGGGAGGTTGTACTTTATTCAATCGGGAAACGCTATACTCGTACTCGCAAACTGTATTTTCCTTTGTTAATGGTGCTAATACTGAGAAAAAGTGTCAAATCTCTTCAGCTAATACTTAACGAATTTACCCTCAATTTCGAACCTGTGACTAACAGTGCGTTTACCTCGCTACGAGCAAATCTAAAACATACCGCATTTATTGAACTGAATCAAAAAGCGGTAGTTGATGTTATGTACAGTGATAATAACATCAAAAAATTTTACAAGGGGATGCGCGTTATGGGTATTGATGGTTCTAAACTTTTATTACCAGATAGTGCTGAAATTACAGAAGATTTCGGTCAAATATCATGCCGTTCCGACCATCCTGATGTTAAAGGTTCTCATATTTAACAGCAAATATTGATGAACAACTCGCACAAAAACCGACTGAAAACACCCAAAAAGTTAATCGGGCTGTTTCATTTAATGCGATTAAAAATCAAGCGGTAAAACTTCTGTGTTTAAATGAAGATTCTGATGTGGTAATTAAACGTTTTTCAAGATTATTTGTAACTACTCAGCCTCTTAAAAATGATACAACCCTTTGAAAAATAAATTATATCTTATAATATGGATAATATCCACAATATAAAGTATTTAAAATATAATATATTGATTAATTGAAATTAAACACAAAATGTGCCAATTTATAATTCTTTGAAAATTATAGAGTTTTATAGGCTGAGTAGTTACAAAATTATTTGTTTGGCAGCAATTCCCGTTCTAAGTTTAACTATTTGATTTTTAATAATATGATAAAGAAGGCTTTCGTACACTTTGTAATATAAAGTGGCTCTCTGGTAATTTGCGTGGTTTGTAACTAATTGATTGCAAAACAT
>JAUCGK010000176.1 GCA_030378085.1 Candidatus Parabeggiatoa sp. HSG14 | reverse complement strand
TCGAGCATTTAGAGACGCGAGCATTTAGAGACGCGAGCATCGCGTCTCTACAACATAATCATAGAATTATTTATAGCAAATTATTTTTTAGAAACTTGAACATTGAGTTTCGTAGAAACACTGTACGTAACATCAGTTATTAATTATCCATTACCAAATTATAAAAGGAAAATTTCTGTGATTTTAACAACGTTAGAAAGTGTACCGGGCAAAGCCATTGTAGAACATTATGGGCTAGTCCAAGGGAGTACAATTCGAGCCAAACATATTGGCAAAGATATCATGGCGAGCCTTAAAAATATTGTTGGCGGAGAACTCAAAGGATATACAGAATTGCTACAAGAAGCTCGCGATGAAGCCATTGAACGTATGGTACAACAAGCCACTGAGTTAGAGGCGAATGCGGTACTTAATATCAGGTTTGCCACTTCCTCAGTCGCACAAGGGGCGGCAGAACTTTTTGCCTATGGAACAGCCGTTAAGGTGGAATAGCAATGGACGGTTTATTTGAAATTTTAATTGTATTTATTTTATTAGTGATTGGTTATTTTTCAGGAAATTATCTTGAAAAACGTCATTATAAAAGTATCAGAGAACGGGAACGTCAAACGCGCCATATCCCTATTATTACTTTTGGTGCTAAACAATTTATGCTAGAAAATACGCAGAATACTGAATTGTTTATAGGGAGTGTTGTCGTATCGGTGGATTATTTTAAGAGAATTTCAGCATCACTCAGAAATTTAGTTGGTGGGCGTATCATGGTATATGAAACGCTACTTGATCGAGGGCGTAGGGAGGCATTGTTGCGGTTAAAAGAAAACGCCATTGATTGGGGAGCTACTCAAATTATCAATGTGCGGTTAGAAACTTCCGCAATTGGGGGACGTTCTGGAAATAACAGGGGATTGGGTTCGATTGAGGTTATTGCTTATGGTACAGGGATTAAGTAAATGAAATTTGTAGAAAAAGAAATTCCTGAGGGGATCAACGTAACGCCTCATAATCCATTACTTAATTTTGCTCATCTGTTAGGTACAGTGGTAGTACTAAGTATCGTGATTTTTGTTGCACTCGGTTATATTGCAGAATGGTTAGCGAGCCGGTTAAGTCCTGAAACAGAGGGTAAAATTGGTCAAATGTTAATGCATACCGTTTCTGAGGAAATTCAAGAAGATAGTCGTATTCAATACATTGAAACGCTCTTACACTCTTTATCTGAATCAGAAGAAAAAATTCGTCTTCCCTTAACTGTTCACTTAATAGAAGATGAAGTTATCAACGCAGCCATTATGCCGGGAGGACATGTTTTAGTTCATACCGCATTATTGGAAAAAGTCGAATCAGAAAACGAGTTAGTTTTTATATTGGCGCACGAATTAGGACATTTTCAAGCGCGTGATTCTATTAAAAGCTTGGGGCGTTCACTTGTTTTTGTGACGGCTTATCTGACATTAGGCATTAGCTCTTTTTTAGAATGGGGCGGTTTTGGGGATGTTGTTCCGATGACAGAACAATTAGCAGGGTTGCATTATAGCAGACAACAAGAAAAAACAGCAGATATTTATGCGTTATCTAAGATGATTAAACGCTATGGGCATGCGGGACATAGCCTTGATTTTTTTGAGCGACTTGATAAAGAAAGCGAAAAATCAAAACAATTAGAAAAAGTATCCCAATATTTCTCAACGCATCCCAGTAACCCCAGTCGGATTAATTACTTAAATAAAACAGCGGCTAAAAATGGATGGAATATGGCAGGAGAAACAACCTCCGCAAAATGGCTACAGTGTCCCGATATGAAAGAATGCAAACTTGCCACTGATTAATACCTTTTTGCTCATGGTTTTTTTATAAGTAATTGATGATTTAATTTTGAATTTATTTAAAAGGTTAAAGTTTAGCATTTCCAAAATAAATTTTGGACTCCTATACAGGGATATTTATAGCAATAAAATTTTTATAACTAATTTATTTTTGATAATCGTATTTTTGGATACAAAATAAATGATGTTATTATCAATAAATTTTGTTACAGAAATCTTCAACAGGCTAAAAAAGCAATATAAGAATAAGATAATACTTTTCTCATTATTATAATTTTAATTGCTTAATCACTGATGTTACGCACTGTACTTCAAAAGTGAATACCAGAGTGCAAAATGAATTTTGCTGATTGTAACAGATTTTGGGGACACTCCCCTAACCCCCCGTACACGGGTGGAACCAAACATCATTCGACACTTTGCTTTAATTTTTCTATTTTGGGACTTCCCCCTGTGTACGGGGGGTTAGGGGGGTAAAAAGGTAGGTGTCCCCAAAATTTGTTATAATCAGGAATTTTGCACTCCAATTGGCAAAATAAATTTTGGACTCCGTTAATCGCCTTAAAAGAAATCCGATCTTTTTTCAAAAATTCAGATTTCTAGTGTTTTAAAAAAATCCTACTGTAAATTTTTTGGTAATAGTTAGAAGTCCAAACTTTAGTTCAGCCGTTTCATTAATAAATCTCGGACTTCATCACCAGAAAATTGACAATAGGGAAATTTTTATGCACAAAAATTTTTGCCTCGAAAAGTTTGTTTTTTTGCTGATAATAAAAACTATAACTTTTATAGATATTGTAAAAAACTTGAACACTAAGTTACAGTTTGTTATCTTAGACAAAATTTTGCTAAGGAATGAGCATGAAGTAATTTTGTACGCCCAACTTTTGTAGTTTGGTGTGTTTCCCTTTTTAAGGAAGTAGGGGTAAGCTGTTAAAGTATTAATCTAATGGCACTGACTTAAAACTCGACTATCAAGTTTTTATTGTGACAATGAACTCCAAAAGTGAGACGCGAGTACCGGAGACGCGAACATCGCGTCTCTACATATTTATGGAATTTGGTAGAGACGCAATGCTTGCGTCTCTCACTGAATAATCATCAATCTTTTAAAAACTTGATAGTCGAGTTAAAGAAAATATCACTCAAAAATCCTCCCTCCCCTTATTATTAAAGAGGAAAAACCAAGGAATTTATAAATTTTCTTTTAAATAAAGAGGGTTAGGAAGGGATTTTCTGATTGATATTGTACTAAGGAACGAGGATTTTATTAAGGATTTAATAAGGATTTAATAATGTCCACGTTTAAACCTGACAGGTTTTGAAAACCTGTCAGGTTTGGTTCAAGCATTTTTTCAGTTATTAACTCCTCATTCCTAAAGTTAAGTATTATTAGCATATTAATCCACACTTATATAAGGTATAGAAAATATGTCAAAAGTTTATGATGTCCCCGCTGAGGTAGCAGCAAAGGCACATATTTCTGAAGCAAAATATCAAGAAATGTACGCCCGTTCAATCTCAGATCCTGATGCTTTTTGGGGAGAGCAAGCCGAAGAGTTCCTCACATGGTCCAAAAAATGGGATAAAGTCCAAGACTGGAATTATCACGAAGGCAAAATCCGTTGGTTTGAAGGCGGAAAAATCAACGTGTCTTATAATTGCTTAGATCGTCATTTGGAAACCAGAGGCGATCAAGTCGCCATCATCTGGGAAGGTGATGATCCAAATGCCGATCAAAAAATCACCTATCGTGAATTACACGAAAAAGTGTGTCGTCTTTCCAATGTTTTCAAAGCGCGGGGTGTCAAAAAAGGAGATCGTATTTGCATTTATTTGCCAATGATTCCTGAAGCAGCCGTTGCTATGCTGGCTTGTACGCGCATTGGAGCTGTTCACTCCATTGTCTTTGGTGGTTTTTCACCAGAAGCTTTGAAAGATCGCATACAAGATTCAGGTTGTGAGGTTGTGATTACCGCTGATGAAGGTTTGCGTGGTGGACGTGGTGTACCACTTAAAGCCAATGTCGATAAATCTCTTCTTGACTGTCCAAAAGTCCATACTGTCGTCGTCGTCAAAAATACCGGAAATTGCCCCACATGGAAAGAAGGCCAAGATATTTCGTATAACGACGAAATCGAAAAAGTCTCAGCTGACTGTCCCCCCGAAGAAATGGATGCAGAGGATCCATTATTCGTTCTTTATACTTCTGGCTCTACTGGTAAACCCAAAGGCGTATTGCACACAACAGGCGGTTATCTTCTCTATACTGCCATGACGCATAAGTACGTTTTTGATTATCACGATGGAGACATTTATTGGTGTACCGCTGATGTTGGTTGGGTTACTGGACATTCTTATATTGTTTATGGACCACTTGCCAATGGTGCAACAACTTTGATGTTTGAAGGCGTTCCTACCTATCCTGATGCAGGTCGTTTTTGGCAAGTTGTGGACAAACATCAAGTTAATATTTTCTATACTGCGCCCACAGCCATTCGTGCTTTGATGAGTAAGGGAGATGCCCCTGTTAAAGCTACCAGTCGTAAAAGCTTACGCCTATTAGGGAGTGTTGGTGAACCGATTAATCCCGAAGCTTGGGAATGGTATTATCATGTTGTTGGTGATGAACGTTGTCCTATCGTTGATACCTGGTGGCAAACAGAAACAGGCGGTATTCTCATCACACCACTGCCTGGTGCGACAAAACTCAAACCTGGTTCAGCAACACGCCCATTTTTCGGTGTCGTCCCTGAACTGGTCACTAATGAAGGCGATGTGCTTGAAGGAGCTACTGAAGGTAACTTGATTATTACCCGTCCATGGCCTTCTCAAATGCGGACGGTTTATGGTGATCATGAACGCTTTATTGATACTTATTTTAAAACATATCCAGGCAACTACTTCACCGGTGACGGCGCACGTCGCGATGAAGACGGTTATTATTGGATAACCGGACGTGTCGATGATGTCATCAATGTATCAGGACACCGCATGGGTACGGCTGAAGTAGAAAGTGCACTTGTTTTACATGAAGCGGTTGCAGAAGCCGCTGTCGTTGGTTATCCTCATGACATCAAAGGACAAGGTATTTATGCTTATGTCACTTTGATGGCTGATAAAGAACCCAGTGAAGAATTACGCAAAAACTTAGTGAAACAAGTCCGTACTGAAATTGGTCCTATTGCGTCCCCAGATGTCATTCAATGGGCACCTGGTTTGCCGAAAACACGCTCTGGTAAAATCATGCGTCGTATTTTGCGTAAGATTGCAGCTAACGAGGTCGATAATTTAGGGGATACCTCTACTTTAGCTGATCCAAGTGTTGTTGATAATCTTATTGAAAACCGTGCCAATAAATCATAAAAATGGCGATGAGCGATTTTTGGAGTCCAAACCTTCAGGTTTGGCAGTTCGCTCTGGACTCCAAAAACCCCAAAGCTAAATTTTTGAATTTTAAAAAATTATCGACTTGTGGGTAAAGATTAGTTACCAAAGTGAGGAGTTCCCCAACAACCGCCAACGGTTAGAGGGGAATTTATTTTTTCCTGTAACAAACAATTGATAATGTTATTATATTTAGGAGGTAGTAAAATGCATCGTACAACTTTATTTCTATGTGGGCTACTTGCCGTTGCTCCTGTTCTTGCAGAAGACGTTGGTAATACCCCAGAAAATGCTAAAAGAACAAGTGCCAAAAGTAGAGGTGTAGATACCTTGTCCTCAAGTACTGACATAGATTTTTATAGGTTTGATGTGCGACAAGATAAAGATAATCCTGGACATGATACTAGTGGTAATCTTACTGTCAATTTTAGTCAAGAAACACCACCAGGAGCAAACGCCAAATCTGGTTGGCGGTTGGATTTGTATACTGAGAAAGACCTAGGCAATAGTTTATTCTCTGTCATCTTACCGGAAACCAGTCTTGAAGTTGAATTTGAGCAAGGTTTATCCTCTGGTAGATATTATTACAAAGTATCATCCCTGGACGATACGGTGTTTCCAACAGCAGAATATACCCTAAGAGGTTATTGGGAGGAAAATGCAAATTATGAGAAAGCGCAAAATGATAGCTTAGAAACAGCAACTGCTCTCAAAGCCAATGAAGTGTATTATGGTAATTTGTCTTCAATGGGTGATGTCGATTTCTATCGCCTTAGCTTGGAGACACCAGACATCGTGACAATTACTTTGAATCAGGAGATACCTGGCATTGATGAAACAGTTGGTTGGCGACTGAGTTTATTTAGCCCAACACTACCTCAACAAGAAGTAATTGATGTGCCATTAACCAGATTGTCTGGTACAATTCAGGTGAATCTTGGTATCGGAGTGCATTACCTTTTTGTGAAAGCAATGTCTCAAGAAGGGGAGGCCGGAAATCAAAGTGCAAACCAAGCATTGATAGGGAAACGTTATCAAATAATTGCTAATGCAGCCACAGTTCCAGCACCACCTTTAGAGTCAGATTGTCCCTTCTCTTTCACTTATGCTCAAAATCCAGCAACTGGGCGATGGATAACAGCACCAACGCTTTGTGATGTACCAACTGGCTGGCATAGTCAACCCGTACCCCCTGAAGATTTTGAAGCTTGTCCGTCAGCACACGCAACTTACACGCCATCTGTAACAGAAGATGATGGCACAAAAATCAAGGGAAAATTGAAAATTCCATTATTGGAACTTACAGATAATTCGGGAAATGAGGTTCTTTACCGAGTAGAAATGAATCAAGAAAAAATGCTAGATTCGCCAGAAGGTCTTTTATTTCACTTTCTAATTAGTGAAGCAAAAATGATTCGGGTACTTGAATAAGCACCATAAGATAACGCTGCAACTCTAGAAGCTATCTTTCTTTACGCGCTGATAACCCTTCTTATTGTCACATTCTGTGTCAATGTCTAAATTAAGCCTTTTATCTCTCCCCTTAGGGGGGATTTAAAGGCTAATTTTTTAACTCATTTAATTTTATTTCCAATACATCTGTTAATAAATCCTTTCTTAAAAATAAATTTACACCAACAACCCGTTTAATTTCCCATTTATAGAATAAGGGCTAAACGACTAAAATGAGCTAAAGTTGATGCGTATGGGTTGCATCAAAGCTTCTACCCACCCTACGATTCAACATTTTACCCATGCTACGCTTGCTATAATCATAAATCGCAAATTTAGGGGGTATTTCATCTTATATAACTTGTACTTTCTCGAATAATATAATTGAGAGAACCAAATATTTCCTTTAAATTATTAATCGCAAAAATGGACTCATTTTTTATAAATAAGTCCTCAATTAGTTTTCCAAAATGCCACGTTTCTCCATCAGTGACAACGCCATATACCGGCATTTTTGTGTTTTCATTAAGTTTCTGTGATGCTAATAATTCCGCTAAACATTGCCCCCAACCTTCAGTAAAATTATTTTGTTTAGCTTCAACAACTACAACAATTGGTGAACCTAAAATCGTTTTTCCAAGTGATGATTTTGAGGTAATAATATAATCCGGTATGCCCGTTAATACTTTATCATAAGATAAAGACTTGTGGCTCCACAATGAATAGATTTCAACGTGGTGTTTATAAACATCCCGAATAATTGGATAGATCACATTTTCACAACGAGAAGCTTCCGATGAAAAAATATCCATATTTTTGCGGCTAAAATGATACTCTTCTAAAAATGTTTTAGAAGGAGTTATATCATCAGATTTAATATAATCTTCTTCCGCGTATCTAATATTGAATGTTTCTTGTACTTGTTCGATAGATTTAAAGTCTGTAAATGCCATTTGATTTCCTTTATATTTCAAAATCTCACCACACTAACATTTAAGCCGCACCATTATTCCATATTATAGCGTTTCCCAATTGAATAAAGTACACCCCCCCCTAAATCCCCTCCTTAAATTGAGGCGGAGACTTGTACTGACGCAATCGGGAAATGCTATAAGTGGGTGGCAAAATTTAAGCGCGTAGCGCGTAGGTTGGACTGACGATAGGAAGTCCAACATTTCGGAGCAACTATTGACTTTGAATGTTGGAGTTCACAAGCTCACTCCAACCTACGTGCTTATGAAACAAATATCCAAAATGTGATGTGTCAAGTGCAGTTATAAATCTTTCTCTTTTTTCTTTCTCTGTGATCGCAAAAAATAATCGGCTCTCTGGTAATTTGCGTTGTAAAAAACAATAGTAAAAACATAATATTATAACTAACGGAAGCAAATAAGGGAATCATGACAGATTTTGATTCTTTGAATTAAACTCAGGCTTCTCCAATTTTTTCGTTCTTCGGATAATAGTGAAAAAGCAATGAAATGCAGACATATAAATGTTTAGTACTTCTTTCAACAGAACCTTTTCTATTTTGATGGAAGATAAATATATGTTTTGCAATCAATTAGTTACAAACCACGCAAATTACCAGAGAGCCAAATAATCCCACGTTTTTTCGTTGGATGGGAACTGTATAATACTCCACTAATTTATCATAATCATAACCTGAGTTCGATATAAGTTGATGAATATAACTAATTGTATTTGTTATATAATACACTGATAATTGTGACAATTGTCCCCCCATTTTATTTAGGAACACAATGCATCAGAAGCTTTGCTTCGAGTTTTGCCAAGCAAAGCTTGGCAGACAGTGCGTTCCCAAATAAAATTTGGGAACGATATTGAATTAACTCTATTTTTACATCGAACTCAGCGAGCGTAGGGTGGGTAGAGGTACGAAACCCACCAATGCCTCCTAAATCATCAAAAAAAAGCACGTAGCATGTAGGTTGGAGTGAGCTTGCGAACTCCAACACTATTTTATACCAATAATGTTGGACTTCCTTCGTCAGTCCAATCTACGCGCTAAATTGAAAAGCACACAACGAATAAAAACCTTTAACTACAGGGATTGTATATAATAAAGGATTATGCCCAAGAACATATATATACCTAAAGCTAAAAAGTATTAGACATCAATAACCAGATGTTTTAATCCCTTATTATATACAATCCTTGTAGTTTCAGGTTGTTAAACAAGCGTAGGGTGGGTAGAGCGACAGCGAAACCCACCATTGCGAAACCCACCATTATCACTGTAATAATAATCATTTTTTATTTATCTAATAACAAAAGATTACAGGGTGGTGGGTTTCCGCTTCGCTTCTACCCACCCTACTTTGACCCATGCTACGCTTGCTACTTTGACCCATGCTACGCTTGCTGGCTTTTTGATGTTTATTTAGCGCATTTCTCAAAACCAAATTGTGGTTTGCGACAGCTATTGTATTCTGCCACGCCAAAAGTAGGATGCCGACACTGAATATAACGTTCAATCCCAAAAGCAGAAAGCCGACAAGAATTATATTCTTCTACACCAAAGGCAGCATTTCTACAAGTCTTGTACTTTTCTACACCATTCGCTGAATGGCGGCATGTTTTTGGTATTATACAATGAATTACTGATACTTTACCTCCTGCTCTTATACACTCCTTCGCTATTAAGTCAAGATTATCCCACCAACTCCCACTTGTATTTTTTATTTTAACAGTGTCAGTACCACATACCTCATTTTGAGTTAAACGATATAACTCAACTCCACATACTGCCCCTGCGCCATTTTTATAAGTTTTTGCACCGCAAGATTTTCCATATCCGAGATTGTATAACTCTACGCCACATTCTTTGCCTCTCCCTAGCGCGTATAATTTTACGCCACAAATTGGATCAGCTTTTTCTTTGTAGATAGGATTTTTGCAAGCTTCAACAATTGAGGCATATCTCTCAGGAAAATTCACTGATGATAGTTTTAAGGAAGCCGGAAGAACACAAGTCTTAACATTCCTATAGCAGGCTCTTGCGGTACGCCTAACTGTATTCAAGAGTGTTCTCGTCAGATTTGCTGCCTTATTGAGTGATTGGATATTTGGTTTTTTAAACTCTTTGGGATGGAATAAAATATATTCAATATTTGCAAGCTGTTTCTGTGCATAACTACTCAATCTCGCAAGTTCTAAAATAACTTCCTGCTGTGTCAATCTATCGACAGGCGTGATTCCAGCAGGTAACTTTAAGGTTTCATACGATTGAATGGTAGCGAGAACCGGGCGAGCTTTGTCAGACTCCACCGTTTTAGGAAACTTAGTGGCTTGAGTTACCATTTTTTCAGGGGTGATGTTTACAATTTCTCCTGTGCCTCCCGTGTGCATCACATAGACATGAATCCGATTTTTTTTAGCAATTCGTTCCAACTTTTGCTTAAAAGTTGCGCTGCCACTAAAAATGCCATAAGAACCTGTCAACTCGCTACTAAATGAACGCTTTTCTGTTTTATTATTCGTTTTAATTTCGATAATTGAATGAAATTCGCCCCCAGTGATATAACCACTGACAAAGGTATCACCACAACGATTACGGAATCTTTCTTTATCCTCGGCATATAACTTATACGTATCGGGCTTAAGTTTGACATTTCGCATACGATATGCGTTATTCCGTACAAAAACACTCGCCAAAGCATATATCGAATAATCATTGACTTTCACACTGCGGGAGAGATTTGCTTTTCCAGAAGCACCAAAAACAGATGCTTTTAAAGAAGCCGACGCTGAAATCTGTAGATGTTGATTCAGAGAAAGGGAATCCTCTATTTGTACCAGTGAAAATACCACCTCTTGCCCACTCACATTGACTACCTGCTTGGGTTCACTTATCTCAACACAATCACCACGTACTTTGGATTGAAGCGTGTCAAAACCCACGCCAGTATCAATATTCTGATCCGTTGAAAAATCAATAGTATCTGCCACAGAGTTAACGACAAAAAAAGCAGACATAATAATAGTTACTAAAATTTTAATATTCACGTTTAAATTTCTCCTCCAAATTAACAATCAAAACAATAATCACACAGAGCGCGTAGCGAGCGTAGGGTGGGTAGAGGTACGAAACCCACCAATGCCCCCACTATGTTAAAAAGTTATTGAGTTATAAGTCAATATTATTATCTGTTTAATCTTGCTCAAAAATTAAAGAGTTAATATTGACCAATCTTCCATAGTCAAATTCGGAATTTTATCAAAATCGCGCCGATTACTAGTCACTAGTATGTCCTCCCTAGATAGCGCGTAGGTTGGACTGACGATAGGAAGTCCAACATTTCGGAGCAACTATTGACTTTGAATGTTGGAGTTCGCAAGCTCACTCCAACCTACGTGCTTAGAAGCACCTTGCGTAACATCAGATCCCAATTATTATCTGTTTAATCTTGCTCAAAAATTAAAGAGTTAATATTGACCAATCTTCCATAGTCAAATTCGGAATTTTATCAAAATCGCGCCGATTACGAGTCACTAGTATGTCCTCCCTAGATAGTACAATTGAGGCAATGCGTAAATCTTGAGTGCCAATCCGGATTTTCTGTTGACGTAAATTTTCGTAATGAACATTCGCAGCTTCATCAAACGCTAATACAGTGATGGTGTTGAAATAGGCAACACTACTTTGAAAAGTTGCATAAGCTCGAATAAGTTTTGCACTTGAATTGGCTTGTTTGATCAGTTTGAAACGGCCCTTAATTTGTTCTTCAACCGTGATAATAGTGATAGCCAAATTCTCAGAATGATTTTCCTTCAAACGTTTTATGATAATTGGATGTTTTCGTTGAAAAAGTGAAACATGATCGGTATCAAGAATGTGAAAAATCATAGTACTCCTTCCATTTTATCAAGTTCACGCCGATTTTCCTCAATAGCCGCTTGAAATTCTTCCCAATCTGGATCATCCTCAAACATCCCTGCAAATTTGAGCCACGGGTGTTCTTTATTCAGCAGTAACGGATTGGAGACACTTTTGCTTGGCTGATTAGCGATATTAACGCGATGCTCAACTTTTTAAGTCATTGAATTATAATAAATCATGCTATCAAAATAACGATATCGCCTTGAATCTGACTACAATAAATCAATGGGTTATAGACATTCTTAGATTTCCATTATT
>JAUCGK010000175.1 GCA_030378085.1 Candidatus Parabeggiatoa sp. HSG14 | reverse complement strand
TAAAATATGATTTTCGCCAACAATCTTCAACAGGGATTACATGCTTTAGAACTTGATTTTTCAGTTTCTACTCAAAAACAAATTTTAGATTATTTGCATTTATTAGAAAAATGGAATCGTGTCTACAATTTGACTGCTGTGCGTGATATTACTCAAATGATCTCTAAACATGTTTTAGATAGTTTGGCAGTATTACCTTATATACATGGCACTCAAATTTTAGATGTAGGTACAGGGGCTGGGCTACCAGGCTTATTATTAGCGATGACACATCCCGATTGGCAATGTGTTTTGTTAGATAGTAACGCAAAAAAAACCCGCTTTATCAGACAAGCTGTCATAGAATTAGGCATAAAAAACGTTGAAATAGTATGTACTCGCATTGAGGCGTTTAACCCTATCCTTGAAGAATCGGGAGAGGATAAAAAATTTAGCACAATAATTTCAAGAGCTTATGCTAGTTTATCGCATTTTTATCAACAAACAGCACGGTTATGTGCTGTAAATGGCTGTTTATTAGCAATGAAAGGCATTTATCCAAAAGATGAAATTGCAGAATTAACTGATTTACCATTAACTATAGAAAGTTTTCCTTTAAAAGTGCCTCAGCTAGAAGCACAGCGGCATTTAATTGTGATGCGCTCATAAATTTTGAACGAGATTAAACAGATTAATAGATTAGGAACATACACGAAATAATTAGGGCAACCACAAGGGATTGCCCCTACAAATAATCAAGTTATTTCATGCACGTTCCTTAACAAGATTTTATAACTACTCAGCTTCTTGTTCCTTTGTAACGGCAAAGAAATGTATATCGTAATGCGCTGGCGTTACTCCTTATGAAAAAAACCATCATTAAAAATCATTGGAAAAATGTAGTGATAATTGTGGGAGTGCTGCAATGTGGATGCACTAATCCCAAACTCTTGTATATGGATATGGCAAAAATTGCTAATGCAGAATTGGCGATTAACAAAGCGCAAGATAGTAATGCAGAAGAATTAGCACCCAGAGAATTACATGATGCCATCAGAAAATTGCGACAAGCTAAAAAAGCAATCTCTGAAAAATATTATGATGAAGCAGTACATTTAGCAGAAAAAGCGTTGATGGATGCGATGTTGGCAGAAGCAAAAGCAGAATTAGAAATGGCACAACAGATAGCTAAGGATTGGCGTGAAAAAATGAAAAAAAAATGAATCTCAATCTGTTGATTATAATTTAAAAAAGAGATAAATAAACGATGAGTTTTAATAGTAATTTACGTTCTTTTACAACAATGCTAGTTGTTATCATTTTTAGTGGATTAAATGTGGGTTGCCATCATATCATTGAAAAACAGAATAAAATTCTTAAAGGAGCGCGTGATGCTTACACGCAAGCAAAGGCACATCCTCATGCAACAGAATTAAAAGAATTATTCAAAGCCAAGCAAATCTTAGAAAAAGCTGAAAAAGCCGAAGATGAAGAAGCTGAAGATTTTATAGAAATGAGACATCTTGCTTATTTAGCAAAACGGCAAGCAGAAATCGCCTTCACGATAGCAGAGCGTTATAGAATTGAAGAAAAAATAGCGCGTTTAAAAAAAACCTTGAGATAAATCTCAAAGTACACTAATACCTATGACACAAGGCTATTACATACAGCAGAAAACCAACTTTTAAAACGATTGGTTGAAGTGGGTGATTTACTGGGCGCATTGTGGAAACAAGGTTTTTTTGAGGGTGTTCATCCATGATAGTCGTTTTTTTTGCCGCAAACGTTATGCTCAAATGGCGCGGTTATCAACTTCCAACATTTTGTGTATAATACTTTTGATAATTAAACATTATACCAGTTTAATGTAACCCATTGATTTAAAGTAATTATAATTAATTAGTATAATGTCTATTATAAATTTTTGATTCTGAAACGAGGTAAAAAGCCATGTTACTATTTGTAAACCACAATTTCATAAGAACTGTTATTTTTGTGGTATCACTATTTGTTATGCATACGCCTATTGTATACGGTGATGAATTAGATTACCAAAACAGAGGTGATCGATGGGAAGGGATTAAACCGCAACCTGTCAGTGGACAGGATATTGAGTTGCTCTCTGCTTCAGTGGATCACAGTGAAAACTGGAAGCCTCTCCCATCGAATTGCAAATTGAAGTTCTATTTGCAAAGTGCTGTGGATATCGATATTGAAGTTCAAGAATTGCGCCCTAAGCATTTTTATAAAATGGATCGCGTTATTCCTAAAACCACTTGGCAACGAGGTTTTAACGATTTTCAATGGCTTACCCATGATGTTATCGCACCCTTGAATTTAAAGATGACGACATTGGGAATCGTGGCTCGCCTTGCCGCTAGAAGTGACACAGAGCATGTTGCGCCCGTAATTTTTTATCACGCTACTCCACCCACAGCCATTAATGGTTATTTGTTCGCCTTTAAAGTCGGTGGCAATGCCAAATTAAAATACGCTATCTATCAGGGCAAGCATCAAACGCCCTTCATAAAAGATAACTTGGGTAGACAATATGTTGGTGAGCCATTTGTGGTTTATTGGGATAGTCGCAAGGCACAAGCGGGGGCTTATGAGTTAATTGTCGATGGTTATTTCCTTAATAATTTTAAGCCTATTCATCAAGTGGTGCATTTTTATCATCAACCATTAATTAAAGAATGAACACAAAATAATTTAGTCAACTTTAAAAAAAGACCTGCCAGGTTAAAACCAAACCTGGCAGGTCAAAGGTACACTTGATTTTGACGCGAGTTTTGACCTGGCAGGTTTTCTTTTGAACCTGCCAGGTCTGGTTTTGACTTTGGCTTGAAGAAGTATTGTAGGGTGGATAAAGCTTTTTTTCAGCGTATCCACCTGCATTTTTATTTTCACAGCGTTCTCATTTTTTAAAAACTGAATTTCTAAGTATCAAAAGGAATAATTTCATGGATAACTCAAAGGCAATTCGCTCAAAAAAATCCATAGGTACATGGTTAAGGATAGTCCCAGCTAAAACAGGTCATTTGTTCACCAGTTTAGTAAAAAATGTATTTAAAATAGGCGTTCAAAGTATTGCTATACTTATATTAGTCGTCATCACTATTGCCCCTTTAGTTTATTGGTTGACAATGCCTATCCCCACCAAAATTCAGGCAGATTTGATGGTCGATCATGTTAGTTTTCGCTTGGGAGCAACGACTGATTTCAGACAAGCGATTAAATTTCACTCAGCAACATTCAGAGAATTTGAGCAAGTCCAATTTACGCCTTTAAACCAGGGGGAGGCATTAAACACAGTACATATCACTGGTAAAAATGAGCGACTTTTACCCACCCTTTCGCTGACAACGCTGATGCCAGATACAACACATTTTGGAGTACTTCATAAATTGACTACTGCAAAGGGTGCTAAAATTGCGTTAAGCATTAAACCGGGTGAAGGGGCATATCAAGCACTTGGTATCGCTATCGAAAATGATCCCAATTCCCTAACAACCCCTTTAGCTATTTTGCAACATCGGGGTGCATTTCAAGTGAAAACACGCCATTGCCAAATTGATGGCATTGAATATCCAACGACTTTTGAAGTGGGTGATTTATCGCGGCGTAACCCAGCAATCGCCATTACTGGGCAAACCGATACATTAAGAATAATGCTATCAGTGCCAGCTAACCAAGATTTTGATATTGTGCCAAGCGGTTTATCTATTACTGACTTAGATTTATTTTGGGACGAGATGGTAAAGGGCCAAAGAGTTGTTACGACGGCGGTAAAACAAGGCGAAATCAGTTATCTCACCTATTCCAACGTTGAGCCAGTGAGTTTTGGGGCATCGAAAGTATCTTTTGGCAAAGCGGATACTTTCAAAATAGAAAAAATCACTTACGATGCTAACAGCAAAAGTCTAAAAATTCGTTTAAACGGGCTTGCCAAAAACTCAATAAGAACCTATTTGCCAGACTTTCCCGATAATGATCGAGAATATCGCCTCACTCGCGCCGACACCATTGCCAAAGCCAGTAAATTTAGTCAAGTGATGTTTGACATACTGTTGTGGATTATTCCTATTATCATTGGTGTGGTTGGGATTGTAGCGATTACACGGATAAAGTTGTCGGATGATGATTTAACTAGGTTGGCAAAAAAGTTAAATAAGCAGAATTAAAGTTCATTAGTTTTCAAGTATTTATCAGCAGTATGCAAAAATTAGAGGAACTTAAATGACTCAACGTGATATTGGAGCAGAAATTATCAGTGGCTTAGAAGAAATTGCAACGTGGGAAAAAAGTGAAATTGAACTTAAAACGACTGAGTTAAAACTACCAAAATCCACTGATGTTGTTAATATTCTGGAACGTATGAGTGTTTCATCTGTAAATAAGGGGGAGACTTTACTATGAATAACGGAACGATAGTTATTGATATACCGCAAGGATTATATCAACGACTTCAACGATTTACAGCACTGAGTCGCCAAACACTGGAAAGCGTTGTTTTACAAACCCTTGATGCCAATGTTCCTTCTTTGCCAGAAAATTTACCTGAGACAATGCGTGAAATATGGTTTGCATTAGAAAAATTAGATGATGAATCTTTGTGGAACATTGCTCGCAGTACAATAAACCAGCAACATCAGGAGCAATATAGTCTCTTATTGGAAAAAAAACGTCAAGGTACTTTGACAACCTCCGAACAGACTTTGTTAGAAAAGCTGTATTTTGAGGCTAACCAATATATGCTCCGTAAAGCTTACGCAAATGTTATGCTCAAGTGGCGCGGTTATCAACTCCCAACATTGGCTGAACTTTCATGTCAATAACATATATTCCTGTTGAACTTCGTCGTCAAGTACGAGCAGAGGTTGGTCAACGCTGTGGTTATTGTCAAAGTACCGAAGTGATTACTGGCATACCTTTAGAGGTTGAACATATTATCCCTGAATCGCTTGGGGGAAAGACAGTACAAGAAAATTTGTGGTTAGCTTGCCATAGTTGTAATAAATTTAAAGGAAATCGTATCCAATTTGCTGATCCACTGACAAAAAAGATGATACCTTTTTTTAATCCTCGTACTCAAAACTGGTCTAAGCACTTTCATTGGAATTTAGATGGTACACTTATTATTGGAGATACGCCTAATGGCAGAGCTACCATAGAAGCGTTACGGTTAAACAACGAATATGTGGTTAAAGCACGATGTGCTTGGGTTATAGCGGGTTGGCATCCGCCTATTGATTAATGATTAAATTAAGTAAAAAGGAGATATTTGTGAAAAAATTGTATGCAGTTTTAATAGTGTTGTTGTTCAGAATATTTCGAGAGATTTGTGCTTTTAGTGGCTAGAATGCGTTTTTAATGATAATAGGTAATGAAGGATGAAAATAGAATCTCTCCGTTTGAAAAACTTTCGTATGTTTCGTGATGTCATTATTGATAAATTACCAAATTGTTGTTTTTTTGTCGGAGCCAATGGGAGCGGCAAAAGCAGTTTATTTGATATATTTGGATTCTTGCGCGATGCTTTAACTTATAACGTTAAGCAAGCTTTGGCAAAACGAGGTGGTTTTTCAGACGTGATAAGCAGGGGAACTGTTGGAGCGATTGAATTAGAACTTAAATTTCGAGATTTGGAATCCACATCTTCTTTAGTGACTTATTGCTTAATTATCGAACAAGTTGAAAATCAACCAATAGTCAAACGAGAAATTTTAGAATATCAATCTCAAGGTGAAAAACATCTTATTGATTTTAGTCTTGGCAAGGGCAAAATTATTACCTTTGAAAAATCTCAAGAACAAGAATTATCAGCCCCTGATATTTTAGCCATAAAAGGATTGGGACAATTTCAGCAATTTGAAGTGATTAGCGAATTGTGTCGCTTTATTGAAAACTGGCATCTCTCGGATTTTCAAATCACTGAGGCAAGAAAAATAAATCAAGCCAATGGTTATGATGAAAACTTATCCAGCAATGCTGATAATCTAGCTTTATTCACGCAGTTTATGTATAAAAATTATCCCTCTAAATATGCGGAAATTCTGCGGAAATTAGCGCGACAGGTGCCGAGTATTTCCTCAGTCGAACCAGTTTCAAGCGAAGATGGACGTATTTTCTTAAAATTTCGCCATAGTGCTTTTAAGGAACCATTCCAATCGTGGCAAGTTTCTGATGGCACAATTAACTTATTTGCCTATCTGTTATTATTGTATGATCCCAAACCACATTCCTTGTTGTGTGTCGAAGAACCGGAACATCATCTCTACCCCGACTTATTGCGTGAACTCGCTGAAGAATTTAGCGTGTATGCTGGAAATGGACAAGTTTTTGTATCGACTCATTCACCAGATTTTCTCAATGGTGCTGAATTAAGAGAGATTTTCTGGCTCACTCAACAAAACGGTTACACTCAAATACATACAACCGCAGAAAATCAACTTTTAAAACGATTGGTTGAAGTGGGTGATTTACCGGGCGCATTGTGGAAACAAGGTTTTTTTGAAGGTGTTCATCCATGATAGTCGTTTTTCTGCTTGAAGAAGATTCCATGCGTGAAACCTTAAAGATTTTGTTGCCAAAACTGTTGCCTGATGAGATTACATTTCAATTGTTGAGCTACGAAGGTAAACAAGATTTAGAAAAAGCCATTATCCGCCAATTACGTCAATGGCAAATACCACAAACCCACTTTGTAATCATGCGTGATCAAAACAGTGATGATTGTGTAAAGCTAAAACAACGCCTCAAAAAATTATGCGAGCAAGCCGGTAAACCCAATGCGCTTATACGTATTGTTTGTCACGAACTTGAATCATGGTTTTAAAGTGCAAATTGCAGTAATGAAAGAAACAAATGGGAGGCAGACACCTTGGATAGAATCTTCCTTAACTGAAAATTTTTACTTTGCTGGCAAATAATAAGCAAACTTGGCATTTCTTGCACAGTAAAAGTCAACCAACAAGCTAATGCTCGAACCAAGTAGAAAGGAGATATTTGTGAATAAATTGTATGCAGTTTTTATAGTATTGTTGTTCAGTGTCTTTGTGGTAGGTTGTGGTTCATTAGTTAAACCTGAACCAAAAACCACAGAGCAAGTTAAAAAAAGTGTGGTTAGAATTAGAGCAGAAAACCAAATGAGTGACGAAAAACGGGAAGGCACTGGGTTTGTTGTAGGCGTGTCCAATGACAAAGCTTACATTATTACTGTGTCTCATGTAGTAGAAGGTGATCCAAATCCGACAGTAGAGTTTTTCGAGAATAACGAAATCAAGGCTGAAGTTTTAGACAATGAATCACAAGAAAATGGGTTAGCCCTATTATCGGTTGAAGGGCAAATACCTTATGACGTAATGCCTTTGTATTTGGCCAAGAAACGTGATTTAAAATTAGAAGATAAGTTGTTTACTGTTGGATTTCCAAGAGGGGGAGCGCGTTGGTCATACAATAAACTGTCTTATTCCGGACAAAAAAAGAGAAACCTCCTATTTTCAGGTAATATCAACGAAGGTAACTCAGGTAGTCCTGTCATAAAGGAAGATAAAGCCGTTGCTGTAATTAATTCTGTAGCGGATCATGCTTTTTCAACATCAGCAGTGAGTATTAGAGAATTTTTGGAAGGTGCAACAGGTGGAAATAAAATTCTCAATGAAATGAAAAAATGGGATATTGCTACATGGCGTAAAGAATATGAAGCGCGTTTGGAGTTAGGAAAAACAAAACGAACATCAAGAACTGGGCATGCAAATACATTCTCTCCTCATTATGTTGCTCTTGTTATTGGTAATGCTGACTATTCTATTAATCCATTGCCTAATCCCATTAACGACGCAAAAAATATAGGTAAGGGCCTAAAAGAACTAGGATTTAAAGTCATTTATGTAGTAAATGCCAGTCGGCAAACGATGGAAGCAACCATTCATACTTTTATGCAAACACTAAGTGAAAATACTATTGGTTTGTTTTATTATTCAGGGCATGGAATCCAATATGAAGAAAAAAATTATCTCATCCCAATTGATGCGGGTACATTTTATCAGCCCAGAAATATCAAAAAATTGGTGAACGTTGAATATGTGATAGCAGAGATGGAAAAGGCTAAAACTCGAATGAACATTGTCATTCTTGATGCTTCATACTCCAACTCATTTGGTGACAAGTACGTAAAAAAAGGGTTAGGAAAAATAAAAAATATTCCTTTAAATTCCCTAATTGCTTATTCTGCTTCACCAGAGACAGTAATATCAGGCAAGCAAAATGGCAACAGCTTATATGCTAAATATTTACTTGAAGCACTGCAAAAAGCAAAGAAGCATAATAAAAGTGTATTTTCACTTCACACGCTTCAAAAAATGAAAGATAACAGAATAATAGAAGATGTATTTTTGTCAATTCACAGAAAGGTTGAGAAGGCTAGTGGTGGTATACAACAGCCTTTGTTTGAATCCTCTTTGCAGAAACCATTTTGTTTTGGAGGGTGTTCAGATAATTCATTTTTAGCACTAGACCCTGGTTCTGAATATTCTTGTGAGAGTATCCCACTGGCATCTGATTGTGTTCTTATATCATCTCCATCTGATGAAGCTACGGGGACTTGCGAAGGAGCATACTACACAAATTCATCAGGAGAAGAATGTTGTCGAGATCAACGAGGTGTAGAACGTTGTTGGGACGATTAAAATGTCTTCTCATTAGCAGTTATCGTTTATCATATTGGCTTAACTTTAAGTGAGTAAATATTGTGAATAACAGTACTATCAAGATTATTCAAAAATCCATTTCAAGCACTTTAGGATGTATTCTTGTACTCCTAAGTTTGTTTGCTTTACCTACCGTAGTTAGTGCAGGGCTTCTTATTCCCGATGAATATAAAATTCACCAAGAAATTAAAAAAGCTGTCGTTAAAATTACCAGTAACAATCGTGTAGGTAGTGGGTTTGTTGTAAAAGTAATCCAAAACAAAGCTTACATTATGACAGTGGCTCATACAATAGAAGGTGAACCACAGCCAAAAGAGTACAACGAATGAAAAAAAAATCACAACGAATGGACAGCATAGTGGTATTCGTTGTTGTTTTTTCAAATTCGTTGTACTCTTTTTTTGTTGTACTCTATTTTTCTTAAAATTCTACTTCATTATGATTTACGACAATTTCTATAAAAGGAGCCATTTATGCAACAAAAAGCACTTGAACTTCATAGACGTGCTAACACCACTCTACATCTACTTCCGCCCAAGGAAGCTAATAATGTACGAAAAGCATTTTTTTCAATTGAGGAAAATGCTGATAATCTCTTTGAGCTACAGGGAGTACAAAAGTTTACTGGGAAAGCCCTACCAAATACCTACATGATAGAAGCAACACCTTCTTTAAGGGTTATTTTTCAAATGGTTGATGATAACCATATCTTAGTTCAAGATATAGTACATCGTGATTTGTTTACTCTCTTTAAGCAGGATGAGAAATGAAAGAATTGCAAAAAATCGAACTGCTAGTAACAAAGGTAAACAAACAATTCCAAGCGTTTAAATCGTTTCTTGATAATAATTCCTCTTTTGGGGAACAAGAAATACTTGCTTTCTTTAAAAAGCATGAACAACTCATTCCAACTATGGCTTTAGATGTGCCACAACTTGTTCATTATGATTATATGGCGCGTGAATATGATTTATTTGGAGACTTTACCTGTGATTTTATTATTGGCAGTCGAAAATCAAGGCAACCCATTTATTGTATGATTGAGTTTGAAGATGCACAACCAAACAGTATATTCAGGAAAAAACAGGGCAAACATACATCAGAATGGTCACCACGATTTGAACAAGGCTTTTTTCAATTAGTGGATTGATTTTATCAACTGGATGACATGAAACAAACCAACAATTTTAGAGAAAAGTTTGGTAGCAATCCAGAGTTTTATGGCTTATTAGTCATTGGGCGAAGTCAATTTATGACTCAATCGGAAAGAAGAAGACTTGATTGGATTTCAGGAAATGTATTGGTTGGTTCAAGCAAACTATATTGCAAAACTTTTGATGATTTATGTGAAGATATGAAATATAAATTGCTTGCTGTTTCCAATCAATAGTTTATAGCCTGTTAGGATGTATTCTTGTACTCCTAAGCTTGTTTGCTTTGCCTACGTATGCATTGAAATTTTAAAGGAAAATAACTACAAGGATTACATTACGATAAGGATTACACTAAAGAACATTCAAAACTTATCGTAAAAAAGTGGAACAACACTAAACCATACACCCTTCACAACAGTTTAGGACTCCAATAACCCTGATGCTGTAATCCTTTCTAAAATGTAATCCTTGTAGTTATTGTTAAGGATTCAGTGAGTTCCTGAAAAATTCACCAAAAAATTAAAAAAGCTGTCGTTAAAATTGCCAGTAACAATTAACAATCGTAATAGGCAAAGGAAAATTAATTTATGCCAGCGAAAGATATTTACCACGAATACGCTAAAAATGCGCTTACCAAAGATGGCTGGACAATCACTGATGATTCTTTTACGCTCAAATGGGGTAAAAGGGAAATGTATGTTGATTTAGGTGCAGAAAAACTTTTGGCAGCTAAAAAATTAAATTGTAAAATAGCGGTTGAGGTAAAAAGCTTTATCGGACCCTCCCCAGTTAAAGATATGAGAGATGCTTTAGGGTAATTTGTATTTTACAGTGATATTTTGGCACGTACTGAACCAGAGCGTACATTATATCTTGCTATTCGGAAAGCCACTTTTCATAATTTGTTTGAAGAAGATATTGGAAAAATATTACTAGAAAATAAACGTATTCGTCTCATTGTTTTCGATCCTGAAACGGAGGTTATTATCAAATGGATACCTTAAATGCTTATCGTCAAATTATTCAAAACGTGTTGTCACAACATATTCAAACCAAATATGCCAATGCTGACCTCCAAAACCAAGCTATTTTTGATTCAAAACATGATAGTTATTGTGTTCTATCAACAGGTTGGGCTGATGTGAAACGTATTCATAGTTGCTTGATTCATATTGATGTTATTGATAATTTACTTTGGATTCAACAAGATGGTACCGAAGATGGGATTGCTTATGAATTAGAAGAAGCCGGTATTCCAAAATCATCTATCGTTCTAGGGTTTCATGAACCCAAGGTACGACAATACACGGGATATGCGGTGGCATAATGCAAATAGATAAAAGACTTTGTTCTCTTCTTGTTGCTATGAGCAAATATTATGAATAACAGTATTCTCAAGATTATTCAAGAACCCATTTTAACTGTTTTAGGATGTATTCTTGTATTCCTAAGCTTATTTGCTTTGCCTACTGTAGTTAGTGCAGGGCTTCTTACTCCCGATGAATATAA
This sequence comes from Candidatus Parabeggiatoa sp. HSG14, assembly GCA_030378085.1. Classification (GTDB taxonomy): domain Bacteria; phylum Pseudomonadota; class Gammaproteobacteria; order Beggiatoales; family Beggiatoaceae; genus Parabeggiatoa. The sequence continues at coordinate 479 of JAUCGK010000175.1, read as the reverse complement.
AATTCACCAAGAGATTAAAAAAGCTGTCGTTAAAATTACCACTAACAATCGTGTTGGTACTGGATTTGTTGTAAAAATAATCCAGAACAAAGCTTACATTATGACAGTGGCTCATACAATAGAAGGGGAACCGCAACCAATAGTTAAATTCTTTGAAAACAATCAATCTAAAGCGACTGTCATATATGCAGAAGATATTCCTGAAAAAGGTTTAGCTCTTTTATTACTTGAAGATGTACCTCAAAACGTATTACCTCACTTGGAACAATACGTGAAATAATGAAACCATCAAAGTAGCTCATAAATGGGTTATCAGGAATCCTCATAAAATGAGTATAAAAAATAGTATCTTATTAACTGATGTTACGCAGATAGCTTTCAAACTGGAGTGCAAAATTGAGGACACCCCCCTAACCCCCCGTACACAGGGGGAAGTCCCAAAATAGAAAAAGCAAAGTGTCAAATGATGTTTGGTTCCA
>JAUCGK010000174.1 GCA_030378085.1 Candidatus Parabeggiatoa sp. HSG14 | reverse complement strand
AACCTTCTATATCTAGTGTAACTGGCATATTAAATGTTGCTGTCATGGTTGCTTCCTTTGTTTCTGTCGGTTATAATGTACTGTTTTTATTATATACTTGTGTAACGAAAATTACCAGAGAGCCAAAAAATCATCAAAAAGGTTTGTCGAATTGTTAAAAAAGAGTGTAGGGTGTTGTCCCACGCACCCTTTTTTCTTTCAGGAGTGAAGCCTCAGAAGTGCCCGAAAGACGGTGCGTGGGACGCACTCTACATTAAATGGAAAGCACACCCTTTAGAAGTATAGTGCGTAACATCAGTTATCAAATTGGCGAAGGTATTGATATTAGCAAAATAACAAATGCAGATGGAAAAAAACAACATAAAAACTAATTACCTACAATCGTTGTGTGTCCACCAACTCTTTGAGAGTCAAGTAAAATGCACTCCCGATGCAATTGCGGTTGTATGTAAAAATCAGCAATTGACTTATCAAGCATTAAATGTGCGTGCTAACCAATTAGCGCATTATCTCAAAACACTTGGGGTTAAACCAGAGATTTTGGTTGGACTTTGTGTGGAACGTTCTTTAGAAATGGTCATAGGAATATTGGCTATTTTAAAAGCGGGAGGTGCTTATGTACCATTGGAACCGATGAATCCTAAAAAACGTCTTGCTTTTATGTTATCAGATGCACAAGTACCTGTGTTGTTGACTAAAGAGACGTTACTAGATAAATTATCGGAATATCAAGCGATTAACATTTGCTTAGATACAGATTGGGAGATAATTTCTCAAGAAAGCCAAAAAAATCCCATCAATCAAGCAACATCCGATAGTTTGGCTTATGTGATTTACACATCAGGTTCTACGGGTAAACCTAAAGGCGTAATGATACCTCATCGAGCTGTTTATAATCACACCATTTGGATGCAAAGGCAATTTCCTTTAACTGAAGTAGATAAGGTTTTACAAAAAACCCCCTTTACTTTTGATGCGTCAGTGTGGGAGTTTTTTACGCCGTTGTCAGTGGGGGCGCAGTTATTTATGGCAAAACCCGGTGGGCATCAGGACAGTGCATACCTTGTCAACATCATTGTAGCGCAAAAAATTACGATTCTTCAAACCGTGCCTACTTTGTTACGAATGCTCTTAGAGGAAGAGAATATTGAAACTTGTCACAGCATCAAACATCTTTTTTGTGGGGGAGAAATTTTACCGATTGAAGTTAAAGAACAAGTTGTTGCAAAACTGGACGTGAAATTAATCAACCTTTATGGGCCAACAGAAGCTTGCATTGATACAACTTTTTTCTTATGCCAACCTAACAAATCTCAAAAAAAGGTGCCTATTGGTCAACCCATTGATAACACACAAGTCTATATTCTTGATCCTAATCTTCAACCTGTTTCCGATGATATTACTGGTGAAGTGTATATCAGCGGCACAGGGTTAGCACGAGGTTATCTCAATCGTCCTGAATTAACAGCGGGAAAATTTATTCCTAATCCTTTTAGTAATGAGCCAAATTCTCGCCTTTATAAAACTGGGGATTTAGCACGTTACTTATCCAACGGTTATATTGAATTTTTAGGACGCATTGATCATCAGGTAAAAATTCGTGGATTCCGTATTGAAATCGGTGAAATTGAAACAGCTCTCATTCAATATCCCGATATACAAGAAGTGGTGGTGGTTGCCTTGGAAATCGCGCCTGATGATAAACGCGTAGTTGCTTATTTTATTGATAAAAAAGGAAATATTAAAAATACCCATGTACTGAGTCATTTTTTGAAGGAAAAATTGCCTGACTATATGATACCGGCTACTTTTGTCAGGCTAGAGAAAATGCCTTTAACCTCTAATGGCAAAGTAGATCGTAAAGCGTTGCCCATGCCTATTTGGGAAAGTAGTGATTTAGTCGATGCTTTACCAACAACCCCTACTGAAATAGAGTTATCTCAATTATGGGGCAATGTATTGGGTGTATCTCAGTTCAGCATTCACGACAATTTTTTTGAATTGGGCGGACATTCTTTGTTAGCAACTCGGCTTATTTCGCGAGCGCGTGAGACTTTTCAAGCTGATATACCGATAAGTGTTTTATTTGATAATCCAACAGTCGCAACGTTGGCAACGCAAATTGATTCATTGACACAGCCTTTCTCAAGAAAGAAGTCAAAGTACTCCCAGCCCGTTTTAGGAGAATTTTCTTTATCTACTAATCAGCAAAGTTTCTGGCTATTTGAGCAACTTCACCCTAACACGCCAACTTTTAATATACCTTTTGCCTATAAGTTAACAGGAACGCTTAACTTGTCTGCGTTAGAACAGGCATTCACTGAAATGGTATCACGCCATACCGCTTTGCGTACCCATTTTGAAATCACCAAAACAGGTACACCGCTACAACGGATTATCTCCCCAACCCCTTTTTCGATAAAAGTCATTACATTAAATGAACAATCTGAAACCGCAATACAACAAACACTGAATGAAGAAATTCGCTGTCCTTTTGATTTAGCACAAGAACATTTATGGCGAGTAACAATACTCCCTTTACGAAAACAAGAACACATTTTATTACTGACGTTTCATCATTTAATAACCGATGGATGGTCAATTGGTGTTTTTATAGAAGAATTGATGGTGCTGTATGCTGCTTTTTTAGAAGGAACGATGCTGAGCATCGCAGAATGCCTTCCCAAACAGAGTTTGGGAACGAGGAATAATTACCAATATATTGATTTTTGCCAATGGCAACAAAATTGGTTACAAAGTGAACAATATCAATCACAACTGGCTTATTGGCAATCACAATTGCATGGCCCTATACCCGTATTGGAATTGCCTACCGATTATCCACGTCCCCCAATACAAACTTATCAAGGCGCACGACAGCCTGTTATTATTTCACCAATACTCACAGCTAAATTACATCAACTCAGCCATCAGCAAAACGTCACCTTATTTATGACTTTATTGGCGGCTTTTAAAACATTGTTGTATCGCTATACCGGACAAACCGAATTGACTGTTGGTACCGCAGTAGCAGGGCGGCAACAAGTCGAATGGGAAAATGTGATAGGCTTATTTATCAATAATTTAGTGTTACGCACCACACTTTCAGGACAAATGCCTTTTCTATCACTTTTAAGCCAAGTGCGTAAAATCGCACTCGCTGCCTATAACCATCAAGATTTACCATTTCAAAACTTAGTTGATAGCCTACACCTTGAACGGGATTTAAGTCATAACCCTTTATTTCAAACATTTTTTCTATTACAAAACTTTGAATCATCAAGTTTGAACCTAAGTGGTTTAACCACAACACCATTAAATATTAGTACTGGTACTGTCAAATTTGATTTAACTTTAGAACTTTATGAAAAATATGGGAATATTACAGGCTGGTTTGAATATAATACCGCTTTATTCAGCGTTAAAACGATACAGCGTATGGTTGGATATTTTCAAAATTTATTAGCGAATATTGTCGCCACACCAGAAACGAAGATTTCGATATTGCGATTATTGACAGAAGCAGAACGTAATTCTATTTATCGCAGTGATGCTCATATCCGTCCAACCAATCCCTTCACAGAATTTACTAAAACCGATATTGAGCAATCCATTCCAGAACGGTTTGCACAACAAGTTAAAAGATATCCTCATCATATCGCTGTTAAAACAAAATATGAAACATTGACTTATTTGGTATTAAATCAGAAAGCTAACCAAGTCGCTCATCTCCTTTTAAAACATTGTGGGGAAAATCCACAAAACATTGCATTATTGTTTGAACATGATGTTTCAATGATTGTTGGCTTATTTGGCGTATTGAAAGCCGGTTTAACTTATGTACCTCTCGCACCCGATTTACCTATCAAAAGATTATTTTATATCTTGCAAGATTCGCAAGCCATTATTTTATTAACTAATGATAAAAATTTGGGGCTTGCACAAAAATTGAAAAGTGATGTTATTTCGATTATCAATATTGATGAACCGTATCCTAACATTCAGCACGAAAAAATCTGTTTATTTCGTAAATCTGTTGTACTACCAGACTCCCTTGCCTATATACTTTATACATCAGGCTCAACTGGACAACCGAAAGGGGTGATACAAAATCATCGTAATGTATTGCATTTTATCAGAAATTATACTAATAACTTGCATATCAATGCGGATGATAAACTGACATTATTGCCAGCTTATAGCTTTGATGCGGCGGTTATGGATATTTTTGGGGCTTTGCTAAATGGTGCAACGTTATATCCCATTAATATTAAAGAAGATAGTTTAACTCATTCCGTTAAAGAATTTATAAAAAAGCAAAAGGTAACGATTTATCATTCGACACCAACGGTTTACCGACATATTGTCAGTACACTGATAGAAAGTGATCATTTTCCTCAATTGCGTTTAATTGTATTGGGCGGCGAAGAGGTTTATAAAACAGACGTTGATTTGTACAAACAACATTTTTATGATAACTGTATATTTATTAATGGATTAGGACCTACAGAATCAACTGTAAGCCTACAGTATTTCATGAATCATCAAACGGTAAATACCCAATCGACAGTACCTGTTGGCTATCCTGTCGAGGATACCGAAATTGTGTTACTCAATAAAAAGGGAGAAGAAACCGAATTATATGGAGAAATCGCGTTAACCAGTGCTTATGTTGCGTTAGGCTATTGGCAAAAACCAGAAATAACAAAAGCCGCCTTTTCTTCTAAGGGCAAACAACGATGCTATCGCACTGGCGATATGGGACGTTTAAGGGAGGATGGTAGTCTTGAATTTGTGGGTAGAAAAGACGCTCAAATCAAGTTACGGGGTTATCGTATTGAATTAGGTGAAATAGAAACTGTTTTAGAGCAACATGATGCTGTTCAAAAAAGCTTAGCGATTCTTTGGGGAAATTCGTTTCATTTAAAACAGATCGTAGCTTATATCATTCCTGTTTTCCGTCAAGAGAAATTAACAGAGATTTTGCGGGATTTTCTTAAAGACAAATTGCCAGATTACATGATACCTTCTGGCTTTGTTATGTTAGATACGATGCCACTACTACCTAACGGTAAAGTGGATCGTTGTTGTTTACCAATACCAAAAATTAACAGAACCCGTAATTTTGCGTCTCGTAATTCTTTGGAACACCAACTCACCAACATTTGGAAGAAAGTATTAGATATCCCTTCTATTGGAATACATGACAATTTTTTTGACTTGGGTGGACATTCTTTATTGGCAATCAAACTACTGAGTAAACTTGAAAAAAATTTTGGCAGGCATTTACCTTTAATCACACTCTTTCAAGCACCAACGATTGCACAACAAGCAATACTTTTGAAAAAAAAAGTGACACCAAAAGGAAGTATGTTAGAAATTATTCAAGCTCAAGGAAACCTTCCGCCATTTTTCTTTATCGGTTCAACCAATTATGCACGCGTTTTAGCACCAGAACTTGGTGATAATCAACCGGTATATGGACTCAATATTTTTGGCCTTCAACCTGATAATGATGAACTCCCTTCTTTAGATGTTAAAAAAATTGCGAAACAATATTGTCAAGAAATCCTAACAATACAACCTGAAGGACCTTATTATTTAAGTGGTTATTGTGGTGATGCTAAGGTTGCTTTTGAGATTGCACAACAGTTTCAATCTAAAGGACAAAAAATTGCTTTTTTAGCCTTTATTGATGTTGTTTGGCAACCGAAAAATCGTTACTTTGGTATTTATCGGCATTGGCATAATTTATTAGAAAAAGGTCCTAGCTATTTGTTTTATAAAATTCGGCAAAAAATTAATTATCTCAAACTACGTCTGAAATTGTCATGGGGCAAACGAATCTCAAAATTTTATCAACAGAAAAAATTATCTCATCAGCTACGGGATATGCAGTTTATTAACAGTTATTACACAGCTTTAAACAATTATGAGCCACAACCTTATCAAGGCCATATTATCCTTTTCTTATCAAGCGATTGGCGTTGGAAAGATATAACAACTCTCAATAAATTGGCAATAGGTGGATTAAATGTTTATGAAGTAACAGGATATCACGACAATTTATTTGATGTCCCCCAAGTTAATCATTTGGGAAAGCAAATAAAATATTGTCTGGAGAGAAAATGAACCGAACAAAAAATGACAACCCGTTAGTTTGCACTAAGTTGTCGAATTGCTATTACGTATTAATTTCAGTGTAAAGTTGTTGAACTGCTATAAGTACCCTTTTTTTATCCATTTTTTGTTGATAAGGTGTAATTATGTTTCTTAACTCTTTAAGTAATTGTAAAGTTTCAGAGTCTATGGTTTGTTCTGCAACCATGTAAGGGTTTATTGAAATTGGTTGTACCAAGGATGATGGAGGTTGCTGCGGTTTTCGACAATTATCAAATAAAACTTTCAGTTTGCCGATAAGCTGCCCAATTTCAATTTCGGTACAATTATTAAAAGGTTTATGTATGCCGCATTGTACAATTTGTTGAATCATCTTCTCATCAATAAATCCTGTACCAATGATTTGAGCCATTTTTCTCGTTTCATCAGTACCGTAGTTTTTAAGTTGCTCTAATAATACTTTTCTATCAGCTGCTTGTTCGGGAATTTGTTCTATCAGAGCTTGGTGTAAAACATAAAGGCGTTCATTTTTAATTTTTTCAAAGGCATAAATAATATCGGTGAGTTGTTGCCGGGTTTGTGGAAAGTTGTTCATTGCGCCCAAATCTGATTTCAATTCTGTCTGAAAATCGGTTAAGTCCATCAACAGTTCAGCAAGATCATGCGATGTTTTACCAACAGCACGGAAAAATTTAGCTAATTGACGCGCTTTATCATCTAACTTGGGTGCTTCTTTGACAGTATTTGGGAGTTGTTTGATAAAATGTCTCAGCGTGGAAGCGGCTTGTCTTGCGTATTCATTTTCGTCAATACCTTGTGTCCGTGACACTTTTAGCACTTCTGCCAACAATCTTAAAATAGACAATTGCTTACGGCTAAAGTCTTGCATATGTACTGCATCTGTTAGAAAAATTCGGAAATCATGCCAACTTTTGCAAGATAAAGGTATTTCTTCTCCAGCCTGAAAAATCTGTACCTTTCCTGAAATGATACCCTGTCGTCCAAACAATTCACTCAATTTACAAAGCAAGGCATGGCGATTTTTTTCCCATCGTGCTTCTAATTGCCGTTTTAAACCTTCTCCAAAAGTACTTTGTTTTAACAATTTTTCAATGGCTACATAGCGACGCAAATTATCATTTAAACCAGAAGTACCTTCGCGTGGAATCCAATAATAAACTTGAGCTTGTGGCATTTTTTGACAAATTTGTTGTGCTTGTATTGCTGCTTCACTGTCTTCTGCCATTACCAACAATACATGAGCCGCTAAAGATAAATTTTCTTTTTTTGGGGTAGGTGAAGTCAATAAATCAATTGAATAGGCACGAATTATACCGCATGGTGAAAGTTCTAATTCATTGATACCAAGATGTGGCAATAAGTCTAGGCATAAATCTGGATAGCTTTTGAAAAAAGAGACTGTATTATTAATGATAATAGGTTGTTGCGCTTCTTTAATTAAGGATTCTGGATCAATCCACGCTTCACCTGCTAATGTCCATAAGCCTGTCATTTGGTTTTTCCAGACTAAGCCTGCATTTTTTAACCAAATTAAATCCTTTTGCAAATTCTTAGTAATTGCTGTATTGGGCATATCATCATATAATGTTGCTATCAAAAAAGCGTCGGTTGCTTGAAAATGTTCGCCAAGCACTTTAGAAAGCAACAATACCGAAAGAATATTAACTTTGCTATCGCAAATCTCTCCCTTGGCTTTTACTTCGGCAACAGCACGACGATACATTTCCATTGTAGCAGATGCCTCTTTTTCCATTTTATCACTGTAGTATTCCACTAAATCTGGTAAACGAATTAATTCCGTATTGAATAAACTGGATTCATCTATGGATCGTTCATAAGTTTGGTTGTTTAAATCTCTAAAGAAAGTAAAAGCAGTTCGAGTCGCTTGTGCATAGCGGGTGGAAATTGCAAATAATGCGGCGGCTGTAATTACATGCAATGGGTAACAATCACGAATAATATGAGCTAAATCTTTGCTAAATTGTTGGAATAGCGGCAATTTTATACACACAGAAGCGAGATATTCAATAGCTGTGTTTGATTGTTCTAAATAAGTATGACCCATTTCAGTCCAACGCCGTTGTGCACCTAATAAATAATAACCTTCTGATTCTGAAGGTTTAAGTTCTACTTTTAAACTGGTAAAGCGTCCTTCAATTGTTTTGAGTCTATCTCGCACATCTTGTGGTGCATCTGATCTCGTACCATATTCTGCCAATGAAACATGTGTTAATCCTAAAAACAATAAATGACCTTTATCTGGTTGACAGGTGGTTTCTATAAAACGTTGTAATTCAATAATTTCTTCTACTGCACTTCGTTCTTGAGTCCGCATTAAATCTTCTAAAGCATTTCCTAATTCATCCCAAATAATGGCAATTCCGCCATAATGGTATTTAGCAGCAAGATTTTTACCCGCTTCCTTGTAAGCTTCGACAAAACTTTTGCCTCCCGCGTCTGTAGGACGAAACTTGGCATCATGACAAACGCACTCATGCCACAAACAAAAAGTTTTTAAAGCAGGTGGTTCATGACGTTTTAAGCCAATTGCCATTTCTTCAGTAGTGAAATAATCTCCCGCTAAAGACCATTCTGATAAATCGACATTTTGATAATGCGTTGAATTTTTTATAATTTCTCCAAAACGATAAAATGCAGCATCATATTCGGTGGTTGGTAAAATTTCTTTTATATCTAGTTTAGGATGTTTTTTGACATGATTTTTAAGTGCTTTGTATAAACCTTCCAATAATTTTGTTTGTAAAGAAGGGGTTTGAGAAGCATATAAAGGCACTAATAAATAGGGTTTAGCATCAGGATCATCTAGTGGCATGAACGTATTTCGTAACTCTTCAGCTAATTTATTTTCGCCAAAATTTTCTAATTTGCGTAAAAATTTAGTAAACTCAGGTGTATGCGCTCCATCCCGCAATAATTGCCCTGCCAACACCCCAAGATGACTTTTACCAGAACCATAACTGCCAAACCAATTCATTGCTCGCTGTTCTTGCGGCACGCCGGGTAAAACTGCTCGCACTAACTGTTTTAAAATATTGACTGAGGCATTGGTTGGTGTGAAGGCTCCCACTAAATCATGGTTATATAAACCATAATCTAATACGATAGCTGCATCTTGAGAGTGTGTTTGATCTAACTCAATAATATCGCGTAATTTGGTCATATCATTTTTTAGATAAATAATTTAAGTTAGAAATTTTCGGAGTCCAAAATTTATTTTGGATTAGCCAAACTAAAGTTTGGACTCCTGCAAAAATAATGATCTGAAAAGCTATAGTGAAAAAATTTCTTCTGTGCCTGCTACAATTAAATCGCCTTTAAGCCCTAATATTTCATCAAATAACCTGAGTATAAGTCTATTTGGAAAAGCTTGGGGGCGTATAGATACGACATGTTTGACAGCTTCAATTGGTGTTAATCCATGTTGACAAAGGACACCACAAGCGACAGCGGTTGAACGCGAAACGCCTGCATGACAGTGAACCAATAATTTATCTGTAGATTGAAGCAATGCAGTAAATTCTAAAATATCTTGAATATGTTGAGGATTTGCAAGTATGGCTTCTTTTTTTTCTGTCAAAAAAATCATAAAACTAGAATCATGTTGACTTGTAATGTCATGAAAAAAATAACGTTGTAGCAAACCATTTTTATTTGCTTCAGGCAATTTTATCTCCAAAAAATCACACCTATCAATTCCAGGATCAAGTAAACTGATAGTATGAGTTGCCCAATTTCTTGACAATTTGCTGGCTTCATTCAAATCCGAAATTTTTAATTCAAACATGGATATTTGCTCAGTCGTTTTATGGAATTTTAAACTTGATACCTAATGTTACGCAAACAGACACACGGCCTGTCTCTACTTTTGGAAGTGCAGTACGTAACATCAGTTAAGACAATATACTTTGATTTTTTTATTTTTAAAAAGAAAGGGGAAAATTGTGTTATAGCATTTCCCAATTGATTAATGGACATTTCTATTATTTAACTAATTGATAATTAAAATAAAAGTTTGTACTTCATTCAATCGGAAAATGCTATAAACCACCATTTTCTTTACTCCAAGTACTCACTTATTACAAATTCCTCATCTTCACTTATTGCCAAAGGTAAAGTTATTTCCATGACAATACCTTGCTTTCCTGTATGATTATAGGATCGACATGTTCCACCAACATCCCAGACAAGAGAGGCTATCATTGATAAACCCAATCCCATTCCTTGGCTTTCTCCAGTAAAATGTTTTTCTCCCTGATAATAGGGAGTCCAAATATTAGCAAGTTGTTCTGGTGACAGTGTCAACCCATCATCACCAATTTGCAAACAAATTTCTTCAGAAGTGGCAGCAATATTCACTTCTAAAGTGGGAGTCCTGGTAGGATGAAACTTTTGGGCATTTGAAAAAAGCTCGCTCAAAATTAATTCTATTGCCCGAAGAGAAATAGAGATATAAGTGTTATTAGAATCTTCAATGTCCTTTTGAGAAACATGAACGTTTTCAATTTTTATAATATCCTTAACGGCGGTAATTGTCACCAAAATATCAGCAAGATTACAAGTGCCATACTCTAGCTCATCCATACTAGATACATTCAAGTATTTAAGGATATTTTCAATTTCGTTTTGAAGACGAAGCGCACCTGAGTATGCAGTTTCTAGAAATTCTTTTATATCTTCTTTTGAAATTTGTGAAAGATTATCCTTCAGATATTCAATGCCTCCCATGAGAGGAAAAAGTGGTGTTTTTAGCTTGTGAGTTATTTGCTTTTGAAAAGACCATCTCTGTCTTTCAGCTAAAATAATATCTGTCACATTACGTAGTCGGACTAAATATTTTTCTTCTGAACCTATTGACATTTCCATCACATCAACTTGTAACCAGAAAGCGTATGCTGTCGTAGTTTCAGGACGTACTAAATAACGGGGAGTTGCCTGATCAACATACTTCAACCACGTTGCCCAAGCTTGCTGTGGTTCACAGTGATACTGTTTAGTAACGATTTCTAGGAAGGTTTCGTTGGTCAGATTATTTGTGTCTATACACAAGTCCAAATTCAAGCGAGCTTGTGAATTTGCATAGAGTACCTGATCGTTATGGTTAAGTATTAAAAAAGCCTCATTAGCTTGTTCAACGACCCATTCAAACTTGGCTTGTTCTGTGAGCAAACGGCGATAACGATTAAGATGAGTAATGGTACGTAATCGGGCTCGCAACTCAATAGCATCATAAGGTTTAGAAATAAAGTCATCGGCTCCTGCTTTAATACCTTCTAAACGCGATTCACGATCATCTAAAGCCGTCAGCATAATAACAGGTACTTTAGCCAAAGCCACATCAGCACGCAAACACTTGCAAACTTCAAAACCGTTCAGCCCCGGCATCATCACGTCTAAGAGAATGACATCTGGTATTAATTGTGCTGCTTTAATTAATGCTTCCTGCCCACAGCTGGCAAAAGCTAATTTGTATCCTTGATCACTTAATAAAGCGTCTAATGTTTCACGCCCTATTACTTCATCATCAACAATAAGAATGGTATTTGTTGTTTTCATTTTAAAAATAGCCTTATTAATAATTAAATATATTTTAACATTTCTCCAAAAATTTCAAAAATTTCTTAAAAATTGGTTATATAAATTTTGTAACTACTCAGCCTCTCGTTCCAACGCTCTAGCGTTGGAATG